>CAZMHW010000169.1:0-7402 GCA_964566105.1 uncultured Akkermansia sp. | reverse complement strand
CCCCATTTATCAGGTTCCCGGAAAAGCAAATTCTTACGGTGGTGGCGGGGTGTTTTATGCCTCACCCTTTTACGGCTGTAACGGATTCCCTTTTCCAGCAACTTTAGTTGTGCCAACTGTAAAAACTAACGCCGGAAAAAACACTGTACACATCCGTAAGCGTAAAATGGGCATTGTAACAACAAGCATTGATACGGTTAAGATTTATCCAAATGAAACCAAAACGATTGAGATAAATTGGTAGCTACTTTATCTTATTTAAGATTTGAACTAAACAGTACTAAAGATTAAAGCATGAATATCTCCCTGCTTTTTTTATTTTTACACGTCTGTATACATTCAAAAAAATACTTCTTTCCATCTCAAAGCGTTACGCTCTTGATTTGAGGGCCCTTGCTCTCCTGCGGATTGGCGTTGCTCTTCTTGTACTCAGCGATCTGATCATTCGTTTTGGTGATCTGGAGGCGCACTACACCAATCAGGGACTCTGGCCAACAGAACTTATTCCCAATTTTGGCTGGAACCCCGGCAACTGGAGTCTGCACACTCTAAACGGTTCTTACGCCTACGAAGCCTTTCTCTTCGCATTGCATTTTATATCCGCTCTTTTTTTACTGATCGGATTTAAAACCCGTTTAAACAGTCTTATCGTTTGGCTCTTGCTGATCTCCCTGCATAACCGCAACATCTTTGTACTGCAAGGTGGTGACGATCTGTTACGTATTCTGCTTTTCTGGGGACTTTTCCTCCCCTGGAACGCACACTATTCTCTGGATGCACGTAAAAATACCATTCCACAGAAACAACGCCCCCTGGCCAACCTGGGGTATCTGCTCTTACTTTTTTCAGTTTATTTTTTCTCGGCACTCCTAAAATCCGCACCGGAATGGCACGCCGAAGGCAGCGCGTATTATTACGCACTCAGCCTGGAACAAATCCGTCTGCCAATGGGTGACTGGCTGTATCACTTTCCCCTCGTTTTAAAACTATTTACCTGGTGCGCCTATTACATCGAATTACTGGTTCCTTTTTTAATCATCTGGCCTTCCAAAAAACAGTATTTGCGTGGCATTGCCTTTGCACTTTTGTTTTTACTGCATCTGGGAATAGGACTGACACTTTATGTTGGACTGTTTTACATCATCAACATGGTAGCCATCCTGGGATTACTTCCTGCTTCAGTGATGGATAAACTGGATTCTTTCCTTCGTATCAAACAGAAAAGCCAACAGGTTCTAAGGAAACAAAACTATTATCTAACTCTGTTAAGCCGCACATTCTGTGGCGCGGCCATACTCATCTGTCTCTTTATTAACCTAAGTGAACTACCTGGCTTTCCTTATGAACCGAGGAAGGAAGTGGTTTACCCGGCAAACGTTTTACGTTTAAATCAATACTGGGGTATGTTCTCTCCCGGGGTGCTTAGAAAAGACGGTTGGTTTGTTTACCATGGCATGGATTCTATTGGTCGTCAATGGGACCTGCAACGCAACGAAGATTATGTGGATTACAAAAAACCCGAGCATGTAGTGAGCATGTACAAAACAGACCGTTGGCGGAAACTGGCAGAGAACATGCAAAGCGATCATTATACGTTTTTACGTCCCCTTTACTGTAAATACATGCTTCGTAAATGGAACAAAGACCATCCGGAAAAAAAACTGGCGGTGCTGAATGTGTATTTTATGGAAAAAGAAAATTTACCGGATTACAAAACCACTGTTCCCGTTAAAATCTTACATTGCGTGTGTTATGCCAATTAACCTGCACCAGATAAAAGAGTTTGTTCGCCACTATTTTACCGCGAAACGCAACGGGCATGGCATTCATTCTCCCTTTGCCTACCAATTGTGCGAAGAAGTGTTTTACAACCCGCTTTCGTTTTACGATTTTATTCCTTTGAGTACAGTTCGTCGCGGACTGCTGGTCAATCAGAACAGTCTGGACATTGAGGATTACGGAGCCGGATCAAAAACATTTAAGAGTAGCAAAAGAAAAATAAGGGACATCGCGGCCAAAGGCATCAGCACTTCCAAACAATCGGAGTTACTTTACAAACTCATGAATTTTTTTCATAGCAGCACCTCTGTTGAACTGGGCACTTCACTGGGCTTAAATACCCTGTATATGGCCAGGGTAAATAAAAACGGACAGGTGATAACTATTGAAGGAAGTAAAGCTCTGTCTGACTTTGCCTCCCAACTCGCCCTAAAAAACAAGGTGCATAACATCCGTTTTATCAATGCCCGTTTTGAAGACGCTTTTCCGGAGGTATTACAACAGATAGAAAAACTGGACGTATTGTACGTAGACGGTAACCACACCTACGACGCTACCCTCACCTATTTTAATCTGGCTTTGGCAAAAAAACACAAACACTCTGTATTTATTTTTGACGACATTTACTGGAGCAAAGGCATGACCAAGGCCTGGGAAGAGATTAAAAAACATCCGGCGGTGAGCCTGAGTATCGACACCTTTTATTTTGGAATTGTATTTTTTAAAGAAGAATTCAAAGAGAAATTGGATTTGAGTCTCTATTTATAAGAAGCACTAAGATACGTAGATTACTTTTCAGATGCGCGCCATTCTGACCGGTAGTGAAGAATCTGCTTGTGCGTGGCATGACTGACTAATTCAGTACGCTGGCAAACAGAATCCATCGCACAGGCAAATGTTTCGTTTCACTCAACAAAGCACTTTCGGTAGAGCGTCATTCTGACGAAGGAAGAATCTGCCTGTGCGTGGCATGGCCGACTACCTTTTCTCCTGCTTGGCGTTTCAACCAACCAAAAACATGAAGTCTTGAAATTAAACAACATAGATACATAGGAAGGGATAGATCATACTGTACGCCTAAAGTAAAACATAGAGAACGCTTCGCAGGCGAAGTATTTTGCCGCTTAAAACTCTCTGAACTCCGTGCAAAACTCTGCGCCCTCTGTGTTTAATAAAAAACGGGATTACCGGCTCAACAACACCGAACCATTATAACTCTTCGCTTCAGCGCCAGTGGTAGTAAGCGCAATTCTCCAGGTGTACACATCGTTCTTACAAGCTTCGCCTTTGTAAGAACCATCCCAACCAGATTGCAGGTCAGTGGTGCTAAAAATTCTGGCACCCCAGCGGTCAAAAATAGAAAGCTCGTACAAACGCACACCACGGGTAATCGGAAGAAACACATCGTTGAGCCCGTCCTGGTTAGGAGTAAAAGCGTTAGGGACAAACAAATTAAAATCGTTTTCAATGTAAATGCTTTTTACCACAGTGTCGGAACAGCCCCATTTATTGAGTACCGTAAAAGCTATGGGATAAAGCCCTGCATTTTCAAACAGATAACTTGTGTGTTCATTCTGCGAACGGTACCCACTGTTGTTTACAAAATACCAGTTCCATTTGATCTGCTCGGAGCCTTTACTGGTATTGATAAAGAGTACTTCGTCCAGACCTTCTACCGGTTTTTCGGGACTGTATTTAAAGTCCGCTACGGGGACTTCGTAAGCGTTTACTAAAATGGTTTTGGTGTTGACACAGGTAGTGACTGTATCTCGTAAGTTTCCGATTATACTGTATTCTCCTGGTTTAATGAATTGATAAGAAAATTTATTTTCTTTAAAAATTTCTGAGTTAAGCTGCCACTGAGCTTTTGTTTCACTGGATGAATAAAATACAAACTCCGAACTAAAAGGCACACAGCCCGAGAGTTTAGTTCCACGTAAATCTCCATCCGGCAAGGAATACACCGCGATCACGGTGCTAGTGGAAGCCTTACAACCATTTATGTCCGTAGCAGTTAACGTGTAAATCCCTGAATAAAAGGTATTGTTCGCTGTAAAACTTAGCGGACTTCCTTCAAAATGAATCCCCAGAGGTAAATACCAATCGTAATTAGTTCCACCAAAACCTTGCAAGGTAATTTCTTCGTTTAAACAGACTTTTGGTTTGGACACTGTTAAACTCGGACTTGGTAGCGGCAAAACAGAAACCGTGATCATGGCTGAACTGGTGCAGGAGTTTAAAGAACCTACCAGCGTGTAACTTTGTTGACTGCTTGGACTGGCGCTCACCATACTGCCACTGGTACTACTCAATCCCACAAAAGGCGACCATGTATATGTCGTCGCGTTTCCTGTTGTACTTAAATGAATAGTACTATTCAGACAAATTGTTGCAGTGCCCGGCACAATACCCACAGTTGGCAAAGGGTTTACGGTAATGGTCGTAGTTTGGATCGCAGAATTGCAACCCAGACTTCCTCCGTAAACAGAAAACACACTGGTAATACTTGGATTGGCCACTGCTACCTGTCCGGTGCTGTAAGTGGTTATACCCGGCATGCCTGAACCCCAGGTGTAACTTGTGGCGCCTTGATTGGTATAAGTAAATGTTTGTCCAGCGCAAATAACCGGGGTGGCAGAACTAACCGTAATGGTAGGATTGGGAATGATGGAAAAACTCACCGTCATGACCGCGGAACAAATGCCATTAGAACCAGTGAGTGTGGCAGTAGCGGAACTTCCATTGTAAGGTGGCACCGTTGAAAGAGGTGAGGTGGGACCTGATGGATTTGGATTAGAGATGTGATTCGGTGTTTCAAGAGTGTATGTAGCGGCACCTGAAGAACTAAGAGTAATGGTATTAGGTGATCCGTTAAAAGCGTACTCGCACAGTGTATTAGAGCTTAGCGCCAAAGTCAATGAAGGCGGAGGAACTATTAATGCACTTGCAATAGCAGTATTGGTGCAATTTTGAGCGCTGGTGACTTTCACGGTATAATTCCCCGAGCTTGTTACCGAAGGATTGGCAATGGCCGGATTTTGTAAACCGGAAGTGTAATTTAAAGGTCCTGACCATAAATAAGTAGAACCTGCAAAGGAGTTGGCAGAAAGATTTAAAGTCTGACTGGTACATACGGTTGCTCCGCTTGTGGATAGCGTGGGCGTTGGATTTACCAGCACGGTGTTTGAAACCGAAGCCGTACAATTGTTTGCAGCGGTAACGGTGAGGTTATACACTCCCGCGTTAACCGCAGACACTAAATTGATGTTTGGATTTTGTAATGTAGAGTTAAAACTGTTCGGACCCGACCACACATAAGAAGAACCTCCCAAAGCAATCAGGTTTAAATTATCTCCGTTACAGCGTGGACTGTTTGTATTTAAAACCGGAACGGGTACTGCTTTTAAAATAATATTGGCTACTGTCTGAGAACTGCATCCCAAAGCACTTCCAACAAGGGTGTACTGACTGCTTGCCAGCGGACTATCTGTAAATGTAACACCTGTCAGACTGAGTGAAGTCGAAGTCCAGGTATACGTATTCGCTCCCGATACACTGAGCGTTGCCACCTGCAAAGGACAAATGGAAACATCGCTGACAGACAAAACCGGATTTGGAATAAAATTGACAGAAACAGTATTACTTGTTAAGCAGTTATTGGCATCAGAGCTAGAAAGAGTATAAACATAAGCTCCGGCAGTTGCCTCGCTCACCGTGTTTGTATTACTCATTGGGCCGGCTGTCCAGCTGTAAGAGTAAGGGCTGGTGCCTCCGGAGTTTGTACCTGTTAAGGTAATACTACCACCCAAACACACACTGGGGTTGGAAGCAGAAACTGCAAGGGTAAAGGCGGGGGGTTGACTGATGCTAAAAACACTGTACACCTGGCAAGCAGTTAACACATCGGTAATGGTAACACTCCAGCTGGCCGCGTTCAGACTGTTAACCACTGAACTCGTGAAAACACTGCTACCATTGTTCCATAGATAACTTTGATTACCCGACCCTCCGGAAATACCTGTAACAGAGCCTGTGCCGTTGGAAAAGCCATAACAGCTCAGAGAAGTTGTATGCACAACAGAAGCACTCAGAGGTACAAGTGGAAGCAGGCTAATAGCCGAAGTAGAAGTTACATTACTGAGGGTGTCGTGAAAAACAACACTGTAGGTACCAGGTATCAGGCCGGTAGCAACAGAACCCGTTTGCATTCCCGGAAGCCAGGTATAGGTGTAAGGTCCCAGACCCGGCACAGGCGTAACTGTCGCTGAGCCCAAATTGGCACAGGTAATGGACGTGCTGCTTACGCTTACACAGGGAGGGATGGTAACCACCTGCCTGAGCGTATCGGTGCCACCCCCGCAACTGTAATACATAATTAATTGGGTGGTATAGGTACCTTGCCCTGAAAAAGTATGGCCGGGATTAGCAAGCCCTGAAGTGTTGGAACCTGCTGACAAAGGATCTCCGAAATTCCACAAATACCCCGTGAGGGAATAACCCACCGAAGCACAGGCAAAACTTGTAAAATTGGGAGCTGTAAAATTAGCCGCCTGGCAGCCGGCACTGTTATTGGCCGTGTAGGTGAAGGGCGCCGGTGCAGGTTTTAAAAAACTACTGATGAAATTGGGAAGAGCAAGGCCACAGGTTTTAGGAGCAACCGATTGACCATTCAAAAGAAAATTACAACTACTTCCCGCTAAATTGGGATTATTGATAACATCAAGAGAACCAGTTGTAAGATTACTTGTGTAAATTTTGCCATTACTGGCCAACTGCATTGCTCCGTGAACATTTGATACAGCAATCGTATATTGGGAGGCAATAATTGCTGCTGATGAACCTGCACAAAGGTCCCACTGGTAAATTAGAGGATTACCGCCATAGGACTGACTGGCATACAATTTGGAACCATCGGAAGAAAATTCACAGCCATAGGCATACGGCAAAGAAGATGTAAGTAGTATGGGATTGGAAACCATTCCCGTGTTGTTGTCAAAATCAAGTACTTCGACCTGACCAGTCATTAAAGCCATAGCAATTTTTTTTCCTGTTGGGGATATTTTCATACAACTTTGTGGGTTCACGCTATGTGATATACCGGCAGAAGACAGAACAGGGATTGTATTAACGCCAGTAGATGTTAAAAGATAACTTTCGAAATAAGTTGTTTCATCATGATAAACCACCCACACATCCTGTCCGTTGCAGTGTCTGGTCCCTGTTAATTTTTCACTTCGCCAGGTAAAAGGTGCAACCGAAAGCGTCGCATTTTTTACTGTCACCGAACCGTTGCCGGACGAAAGACTCATGTCGACAATTGAGTAATGTATAATAGTATTTGCATCATTCAGAAATATATAATAAATATTGGCATTGCCTGGTTGTTTCGCGATGAGTGCAGATTGCGTCGCATAAATATCACCGGCTAAACCATTTCCGTTATTCATAATCGAATGAGTTCTGTCAAATACGGTATTTCCATTGGTGTAAAATAGTAGATTCCCTGCGGGATCAGCGATACTGGCGCATCCCTCCGGAGCAAACATTGCGTTATTAGTTAGAATCGTTGGTGGGTTGGTCATGAAATCAAGGCCAGCGTATGCACCAAAATACCATTTGTTAG
>CAZMHW010000168.1:0-7418 GCA_964566105.1 uncultured Akkermansia sp. | reverse complement strand
TGGATGGGCCTTTAAATATTCCAGGGCCAGCGTGGCACTTTCTTTCATCACATCGCCAAGGTTTCCGGTAAGGGTGAGTTTGCCGGTTTTGCTTTTACTCAGACTGGTTTCAATAAACAAAATATCTCCACCCACCTGAGTCCAGGCTAAACCTGTTACCACACCGGCAATGTCATTGCCCTGGTATTTGTCTTTAATGTGCGAAGGACCTAAAATTTTCACCACCGTTTCTTCCGTTATTTTTGGAATCTCTTCTCCTCTGGCAATGTGTACCGCTGCATTACGCGCTATTTTGGAGATTTTTTTCTCCAGGTTTCTTACCCCACTTTCAGCGGTGTAGGTGTCTATCAAAAATTCAAGAACTTTATCACTTATTTTCAGTTGCGATTTTTTTAATCCGCTTTCTTCTACTTGCTTCGGAATCAAATGGCGTTTGGCGATCTCCAGTTTTTCTTCTACAGTGTAGCCATTCACTTCAATAATTTCCATACGGTCGCGCAACGCGGGTTGTATGGTGTTTAAATTGTTGCAGGTAGCAATAAACATCACCTTGCTCAGATCGTAATCCAGTTCTAAAAAGTTATCGTAAAAAGCGGAGTTTTGTTCCGGATCCAGCACTTCCAGTAAAGCGGAAGAAGGATCGCCATGATAATCATTTCCAACTTTATCGATCTCGTCTAAAATAAACACAGGGTTAGAAGACTGTACTTTTTTCAAATTCTGAAGGATCCTTCCCGGCATAGCACCAATGTATGTTTTACGGTGCCCGCGAATTTCACTCTCGTCTTTTAAACCACCCAGACTCATGCGCACGTATTTTCGATTCAGCGCTTTCGCAATACTTTTTCCTAACGACGTTTTACCCACGCCGGGAGGGCCATACAAACAGATGATAGGAGATTTTAAATTGCCTTTGAGTTTCAAAACAGCCAGGTGCTCGATGATCCGTTCTTTTACTTTTTCCAATCCAAAGTGATCTTCGTCCAGAATGCTTTGAGCATTTTTCAGGTCAAAATTGTCTTTGGTAATCTCATCCCAGGGAAGTTCCAGTAATAATTCCACGTAATTGGTCTGAATGCCATGTTCAGCGGCATTCGGGTTCATGCGTTGTAATTTGGAAACCTGTTTCTCAAAAATTTCACGAATCTCTTTGCTCCATTTTTTGGTAGCAGCTTTTTCTTTGTATTCGTTTATTTCCTGTTCAAAGTTATTACCACCCAGTTCTTCCTGTATGGTTTTTATCTGTTGATTCAGGAAATACTCACGTTGTTGTTTATCCAGATCCATTTTGGTTTTGTTCTGGATCTGGTTTCTTAATTCCAGCATCTGAAACTCCTTGTTCAGGTATTCCAGCACCATTAAACTTCTTTCCTTTAAATTAGGAACCTCCAGCATCCGTTGTTTATCGCTGGTATTGGCGTTCATATTCGAAGAAATAAAGTTGACCAAAAAGGTTGGACTTTCAATGTTATTGATGGCAAAACCCGCGTCGCTCGGAATATTCGGAGAAATCTTCACAATTTGGGTAGAAGTTTCCTTCAAATTAGACACAATGGCCTGAAATTCCTTGTCACTTTTTGGGGGACGTACTTCGTCAAAAGCCGATACCATCGCCTTGTGGTAAGGGTCGGTTTGAATGTACTTGTCTATTTTAAAACGTTTTTTACCCTGAATAATAATGGTCGTATTACCATCTGGCATCCGCAGCATCTTAATGATGTGTGCCACCGTTCCTATACTATATAGGTCTTCGCTGGTAGGTTCTTCCACACTGTCGCTTTTCTGAGCCACCACACCAATGGTTTTGTCGCCTTTATTATAGTCCTTAATGAGGTGTATGGATTTATCGCGTCCAACGGTTATAGGTATCACAACCCCAGGGAAAAGTACCGTATTTCGGAGCGGTAATATTGGCAGGATCTCAGGAATGCGTTCGTTCCGCATATTATCCTCATCTTCTGCGCTCAACAGGGGAATGAAATCGGAATCCTCGTCAATACTGTGTTTAAAGTCTAAATCGTTCAAATCTCCAAAGGTCATGGTAAAAATCTTAAGGTTACTACTAAGTTAAATCATATTTTATGCCAGTGCAAAAAATAGACTATTTGTCAGTCGGCGCTGGCATCCTTAAAAAGAAGGAAAAGCCGTTTTTCTGGTATAATTTCGACAAACCAACGACCGAAGAAAGGTCTTTTTCCTCCTTCGTCTTAATAACAATGTAAGCAGGACGGTCTATTTTGCCATTTTCCATCCAAAACAAGTTAGAAGTGGCATAACTGGTAATGCGTGAATGCCCTTCTTTTTCCATCACATCTAGTTGATTTTCGATGTAACGGATTTGATCGGCGTTCTTGTAATCGTTTTGTGTGCGATTGGAGTAAAAGAGGTAAGCGTAACTTTTAAACCCATGGGTTTCTACATAGCAGTGTTCTTTTGCCCTTTGTTTGTAGAATTCAATAGCGGCATCCTGCGTGTAGAGTTCAATTTTGGGAACAATTACACTTATAAAAAGCACGATGAATGCCAGGTTTAAGGTCAAACCGATGTAAAGCAACTTTATTTTGTGTTTACTTAAGGCCAGATAAATAAGAATGCTTCCAGCCAGGAACATCAGGCCAAGAATAAACTCAAACCCTGTCCAAGGCACCTCCGCCTGCAGATTTTGCACGGCGAACTCATCGTCAATCCAACCGCTGTTAATGATGGGTTCTTTGATAAATTTCATCAAACCAATGGCAATAAATGCAAGGGAAAGGGCGCCAGCGCAGAGCCAATAAAGTATTTTAAGGGCCGTGTTGAATTTAAAGCTGTGAAAATACTGGGTGAAACCAATTGCCGCTACAAAGGTGAGAGGAAAATAACACAGGGAGGAATAATGAACGATTTTTGTTTTAACGAAAATGGAGAAAAACAGAAGTACTACCCAGAACAAACAGAGCGCCATTTTACGGAACTGTTTCTGGAAAGGTGTGAGGTTCTTGTATTTGAGATAGGTGGCTATGAATATGATAGAGGCGGGAAAACAGCCAATGAGTAACACAATAAAATGATAGGCCAGTGGTCCGCTATGACCCGCGTCTTCGGTTTCAATTAAACGGATCTGGTATTCAATAAATTCTTCAATGATCTTGCCGTTACCCTTGGCCCATTCAATAAGGAACCAACTGCCCGATACCAAAAGTGTGGTAAAGACAAAAATGATAAAAGGACGAGAGAGCAGGAGTTTAAACTGTTTGTTCCAGGTAATAAAAGCGCTCAGTGTTAAAGCCGATATTACCAACGCTGCCGGACCTTTGGTGAGCACCGCTGTTCCCAAAAAAAGACCGGCAAGCAGGGCATTCATGATTTCTCTTTTTCCTTGCGGATTATTCATAAAACGAAAGGAATGGTAGATGGATAAAAATATGAACAAGTTAAACCAGGGATCAATAATTCCGGATTTAAAATAAAAGTGTGGCAACAGGGTAGTGGTATATAAAACAGCCCAGATGATACCGAACTTTTGGGAGTAAAATTTTGTACCAATTACATAAATCGAAAGAAGGGAAACAATGCTGCAAACAGCGTTTGGAAAACGTGCCGCGAATTCATTCACCCCAAACAGGTTCATGCTCAAGGCCTGAAGCCAGATAAAGAAAGGAGGCTTTTCCCAGAAAGGACGAAAGTTTAACTGAACATGGGAATAATCTCCCGACACAACCATTTCGCGCGCGCATTCGGCAAAGTTTACCTCGTCCCAGTCGAACAAAGGACAGTTTCCAATAAAAGGAATGAAGATAAGTGCGGAAATAAGCGCAATTAAAAACAGGATCAGTTTGTTATTTTGAATCGACGTGGTCACTTGTTTCTGAAAGCAAGAACAGATTTGTTTAGTTTTTCAAATTTATTTTTATGAATAAATAGATATTCGTACACAATACTAAAAAACATACCGATCATGCTTCCCGCGGTAATGTCTACCAGCCAGTGTTGCGACAAATACACCCTGCTGAAAGAGGTTAAAACGGCTAAAACAAGAAATAAAAACTTAAAAGAGTGTTTTTTGGATGCAAAGGCAAGGCACATCAGGATAGCAAAGGCCTGAGTAGCATGCCCACTGGGAAAGCTGTTGTGAAGATACAGATCTACGCCTTCCACATAATTAAGCTGATGTTGTCTTTCGATGTACTGAAAAATAAAATACGGACGGTTAACATCGTCGAAAAAAAAGTATTTTAAACTGTTTGAAACGATGACAGACGATAAAAATGAACTGGTGGCACAAATGCCCAGTCGGATGTTTGTAAGGAGTATCACCAGCAAAATGAACACGGCAACGGTGCCATCACCCAGGTAGGTAATGTAGTAAAAGAAAGAGTTCAGGTAATAATTGCCAACAAATTGGTTGACGTATAGATTAATACCTACTTTTTGGTAAGTAAAAATAAAATAAAGAACGCAGCTAAGCAGAAGTAAGTATATGCCGAGCACCCAACGGTTATTTTTTAGAAATTCCTTCACTGATTATTTAAGATTTTTTGCCTCGTTCCAGTAACCATCCAGTTCTTCGAGCTTACAATCGGCAATTTGTTTACCTTGTTCTTTTACCTTGCTTTCCATGTAGGCAAAGCGTTTGATGAATTTTTTGTTGGTTTGTTCCAGGGCGTCTTCGGGATTAATATTTAAAAACCGCGCGTAATTAATGAGAGAGAAAAGAATGTCCCCGAACTCTTTTTCGGCATTTGCAGTGTTTTTATTTTTTACTTCTACTTCAAATTCTGCCAGTTCTTCTTTCACTTTATCATACACCTGTTCAGGTTTTTCCCAGTCAAAGCCCACGGCCCTGGCCTTTTCCTGAACACGGTAAGCTTTCAGCAGGGCTGGCATGCTGTTGGGAACCCCGGCTAATACAGATTTATTGCCGCCTTTTTCTTTTTGTTTGATTTGTTCCCAGTTCTGTGTTACCTGTTCAGGCGTGTCGGCTTTTACGTCTCCGTATATATGCGGGTGTCTGAAAATGAGTTTTTCGCAAAGCGCGTCAATCACATCTTTGATGTTAAAATCACCGGTTTCACTGGCAATCCGGGAATAAAAAACGATGTGAAGAAGTATATCTCCGAGTTCCTTTTTTATTTCGGTGAGGTCGTTTTTTAAAATCGCGTCACTTAATTCAAAGGTTTCATCAAAGGTAAGATGCCGGAAGCTCTAAATGGTTTGTTTATTGTCCCAGGGGCAATTTTACCTGAGTTAGTCCATTATTTTTAACAATCTTAAAAAAGAGCCGGCTCGTTCATCCATACGGGCAAATTTAATAAATTAATGCAGTTATTCTTTAAGCTAAAAGTAAAGGTTTGGTAATTTTATTTTATTTTAGCGGCTTGTTAAGCACTTTGACCTTTTTTAAGAAATACCGGGAAACTCTCGTACTCTTGCTCTTATTTTGCACGCTGTTTATAACAGGGCAAAATGGTGTAACGGGTAATAGGGATTGGCAGATTAAACCTGTTATTAATCAGGGTTTTATACTCGTTCACAGGATCAGCATCGGACACCTTGTAAAGGGATATCCAACCAATTACGAGCTCAACATTTCAAAGCCAACGAATGGTAGTAAGTTGTGGCATCACGAAAACAACAAGCCCGATTTGGGCATCAGTTTACAATGCCTCGATTTTAAAAATCCATCTCAATTGGGATATGCTTTAACGGCGGCACCCTATGTGGAGATTCCCTTAAATGAGAAAGAGAAACCGTCGCGCATGATTCTGCGCCTCTGTTTTGGTGCAACTTATATTACAAAAGATTTTAATATTCAGGACAATCATAAGAACATTGCTATTGGCAGTCATGTAAACGCATTTGTTCAATTTAAATGGTTCTGGCAGTTAAAGCTTTCTAAAAACCTGCGTTTTGAACCGGGCTTTGCCTTTACGCACGCCAGTAACGGCAAATCCAAAAATCCGAACCTGGGTCTTAATGTAGTAAGTCTTAATTTTGGCCTGAATATTTTAATTCCTTCCAAAACTAAACCGGAAATTACTAAGGTTGATTCATCATCCAGGGTAAAATCAAAAAATGAATGGATCACCTTTGCTGCCATTGGCTTTAATCAGCGCAGCATAGGCACTGAAGAGTTAAAAACTTTTGTGTATTCTCTCGCTTACCAGCGCAATGTGCGTAACACGCATAAATTCAGCGCGGGACTGGATTTTTATTACGATCAGAATTATTTTATCGATTATGAAAATAAATTCCTGAAACAACCGGAAGGCTTTGACCGTATGCGTGTAAGCGCGAGACTGGGTTATTCTTATAATGTAGGAAGAATTAGTTTCCCGATAGAAATTGGGTATTATGCCTTTCAAAAAGCGAATCCTGATGGACTGGTGGTGAGTCGGATAGGAGTGAGGTATTACAGCGCCAGTGGTATTATTGCACACTTTGGTCTCCGCACTCATTTTGCTGTGGCCTATACTTTTGAATATGGATTGGGATACCGTTTTTTTATTAAATAAATGACCAGAAGATTCATAACATATTTAATTCTGATTTCTGCTTTTGTATCCTGCAAAAAAGAAAACAGAACGGATTGTTTTAAATCGAACGGGGACACTGTTACCGAGGCACGTTACCCGGGGCGTTTCGACAGCATTGCCGTGTATGATAAGTTTGATGTGACACTTAGTAAGGGAACCGAATACAAAGTGGAGGTGACTGCCGGAAAACATATCATTGGAAATATCAGTACCACCGTTAAAAATGGAAATTTGCGGATTGAAAATAATAACCGCTGCAATTTTGTGCGGGGGTACAAACATAAACTTAAGATCCACATTACTACCCCTTACATCCGGAAAGTATTTCACGATGGCGTAGGACCTATTACATTTGTTGATGGTTTTAAGCAGGATACACTTTTTTTGAGACTTGAAAACTCGGGAGATATTCACTTAAACGGCACTTTTTCTGTATTAAGCACCAGTTCGCATGGTAATGGGGATCTTTACCTGAGTGGTACTTCCGATAGGCTAAACATGTACACCAACGGTACCAATTACATTTATGGTGAAGATTTCAGAATAAAAAATTACCTATACCTTTCTACCTACAGCATCGGCGATGTGCAATTAAACCTTCAGGGTTTGCAGATATTTGAATATTTGATCTGGTCATCCGGAAATATTTATTACAAAAACGCTGCTCAGGTTATGCACGACCTTGGAGATGGCAGTGGTAAAGGAAAAGCCATTAAGGAAGAATAACCTTCACTTTCACCTTCATAAACTTTTTTCGTTCGGTAACAATGCCTCACCAACTTCTCAGTTGTCAATAAAACGATCTTTGAGTTGTTGCTCTGTATTAATGATGTGTATGATGAAGGTAAGCAGGTTGAGCAAATGCAACTGCTGATTTTTAGCCGCGAGCAGACGATACTTCTC
>CAZMHW010000167.1:0-7492 GCA_964566105.1 uncultured Akkermansia sp. | reverse complement strand
TCACATACACAATGGCCAGAGCCCGCAAAAGGTCTAAACCAAAAACCCGTCTGTTTGTTCCTTGTTCGTTCACTCACATTAAATATAAAAAAATTACATTCAATTTACTTGTTCGGATTTAACTCCAAATCCGGGAGGTCTTTCGGAACAAGGCCAAAACCGTATCAAAGCCCTGCCAAAGGGATAAATTATGTGTGAATCGGCGCAAAATTGAAGCAATTCACCCTGAATTCTCTCCCCAACCCATTTCTTGCAGGCATAGAAATAATTGCAGACCTTTACCTTCCGTAAAAAAAGACCCCATAACGGTAAAACAGGGGTTTAGTTTACGGCCCTAAAAGGAATACATGAAAAAGAAAGTTGAAATCCTCTCTCCTGCCAAAAACCTTATTCAGGGTATGGCAGCAATCAACGCCGGTGCCGACGCGGTTTACATCGGTGCGCCACAATTCGGTGCCCGTTCAAACGCTACTAACTCGGTAGAAGACATTGCCGAGCTGGTAAGGTATGCCCACTTGTTTAAGGCTCAGGTTTTTGTAGTGGTAAACACCATTCTGTACGACAAAGAACTGGAAGATTGCAAAAAACTGATTTACGAATTATACGACATTGGCGTTGACGCCCTCATTGTTCAGGACATGGCCATTCTCGAAATGGACCTGCCACCTATTGTGATCCACGCCAGTACACAAGCCAATAACAGGGATCCCAAACACGTTAAATTTCTGGCAGATGCCGGTATGAAACGCATTGTACTGGCGAGGGAATTGAATTTAGATCAGATCCGCGAAATTCACGAGGCCTCTGATGTGGAACTTGAATTTTTTGTATCAGGTGCCCTGTGCGTTTCTTTCAGCGGCAATTGTTACATGAGCATTGCCGGTGGCGAACGGAGTGCCAACAGAGGCTCCTGCGCTCAGAACTGCCGTCTGCCCTACAACCTCACAGATGGCAAAGGCAAAACCTTGATCGCTAACAGTCACTTGTTATCCATCAAAGACCTGGACCTCAGCGATCAGTTACCTAACTTAATAGAAGCGGGAATTACTTCCTTTAAAATTGAAGGACGTCTAAAAGACATGGTGTATGTAAAAAACAACACCTCTTATCTGCGTAAAAAATTAGATGCTTTTTTAGAGAACAACGATCAGTATCAGAAGGCCTCTTCCGGAAGAACCTTTTACAACTTTGAGGCGGAAATGGACCGTAGCTTTAACAGGGGTTACACCGACTATTTTGTGAACAAACGCAAAGAAAAAATCGGCTCCTGGGAAAGTCCAAAATCTCAGGGACAATTGATCGGCAAACTCATCGAAACAAAAGCCAACGGTTACGTGATTGAAAATTCCGACCTGCTCAATAATGGTGACGGCCTTTATTTCATTAACGACGAAGGTCTGGCTGATGGTGTGCAAATCAACATCATTATTAACGATATTGTAGTACCCAATACATTTAAGCCGTTAAAACCCGGAACAGTAATCTATAGAAATTCCGACGCCAACTTCAACAAACTGGTTGAACGGGAAGACAGTGCCATTCGTAAAATTGGTGTTCATTTAACGTTGAGTGAAACAAAAGAAGGTTTTCAATTAAGGGCCGTGGATGAAGACGGACACACAAGTACCTATGTTCTCTCTTCGGTAAAAGAACCAGCCAAGAACGAGGAATCTACCACCCCCAACATTAAAAAGAATCTGGCCAAAACAGGAAATACGCCTTTTATTGCAGACACCATAGACGTTGAATTTTCGCAGAACTGGTTTTTACCTATTTCTAAAATCAACGAAATGCGCCGCGAAGTACTTGAACAACTCATCGACATCCGGGTGAACGAGTACCACCGTGAAACGTTTCAGATCAAAAAAACAGATCATCCTTATCCGGTAAAACAACTGGACTTTACTTATAATGTTTCCAATTCCTTAGCCAGAGCCTTTTACAAAAGACACGGTGTCACTGAAATTGAAAAAGCATTTGAGTTGCAATGGGATCCGGGCAAATCGAGAGTAATGGTGACCAAGTATTGCGTGAAATACGAACTCGGTAAATGCGCCCGTTTTCAGAGAGACACCATGGGAGAAAAAGTGGTGGAACCACTCACCTTAAAACACGGCGCCAACGAATACAAATTAAAATTTAATTGCAAGCCCTGTGAAATGGAGATCTGGGAAAAAGATGCGGAGCTTGAGTTTGAAGATGAGGATTGACGGCTGTTAAAGCCTTTGCGCACTTTGCGAAACACTTTGTGACCTCTGTGGTTAAGGCCTTACAAATTAAAACATAAAGAGAACAGGCTCACTAAACGTCTATAAAGGTCTCTCACACAGGCCGATCCTTCATTCGCGTTCAGGAATACACACTCCCGGTTGCGCTGAGTCTAAGAGAACTCTGTGTTTAAAAGTTTTCCGGAAATCAGTACACCAGAATCTTCCTCTTCAGAAAGAAAAGTGTCTCTGCCAGTTTAGCACTTACCTTGGGATTAGAATAGGCGTTCAGGCCGGCCTTTTCAAGACTATTCGCGTAACCATAAATATCAGTCGCCTGTCCGGTATAAAGCACCTCGTTGGTTAAACGGTTTTTTAATTGCACATTAATAATCAAGGCTACCAGTTTAATCTTGTAATTTTGATCCAGAACATCGCTGCTCACATCTTCCTTTGTTTCAGCCAGCGATTCAATAATGTAATCTGCCTCTTCGGGTCTGTCAACGAGCCTTACTTCCTGTCCGCTGAATTTTTGTTTGATAAAGGTCTCAATGGAGTTTAGTCCTGTAGGTTTCCCAAAATTATTTTCCACGGACTTCACAAAAATGGTCACGTTGGTTACATTGGCATTTACTTTTAAAGTAGAGGTCTGAATAAACTGTTTTAAAAGAGTTACCCCGGCCCGGCCTATCGAATCAGTACCCATCAGCGAGGTAATGTCCGGATTCAGAGAAAAACCCACGTACTGATTCAAGGGCTCTACAGAATTGATCTTCACCTGAACCTCACCACTGGCATTCGTGGAAGCTTTTTCATTCACGCTGATCTTGTCGTCATCGCTGGTAACAAGCAAGGGAAAGTTTTGAAGCGGAACTTTATTCTTTAACTCCAGTTGGTATACCAGAGGATTATAATTAGCCTGGTAAGGCTTTAGAACCGGCACCGCTTTTTGAGGCACCACGTTAATGCTTTGCAATTGCTGCTGAATGACGTTGGTCAGGTCAAACACGTTTTTTAATCCATTGGTTTGTTGCGGATCAAATGTAATTTCTTCACTCAGGTAAGGAGTCAGGATTCCAAATGCCTGAATTCTCTTTTTTAAAGAAGAAGAAAAGTCCTTGTTTTTTTCATCGTAAAAACTCGCCGCAATTAAATTAGAAGCCTTGGTAATGGTTTGCTGTTTTTTCTGTGCTTTTAAATTGGCGTATTCCTGTTTGTCCAGCTGGTAATATACCCAGTACTGCTTGTCGTTCTCATACGAATCCACCAACGAATAGCCTTCAATATTGTCGCTGTTAGACAGTTTGATAAGGGAATTAAAGTTCTCGTTAAAATTATTATTGTTTTGCACCGTATATAAAACGGAGTTACTCGAAATATCTACTTTGATTTCGGAGGCCAGATCATAGAGGGCATTCTTCTTTGCCTCCATCTGGTAATTACCTCCTTTATTCTTGTCGGCAAAACCAATACCCACAAATTTAAAACCATTGTTCGGGCGGCCGCTTACCCAGTTCGGAACTTTTATTTCCACAGGAGCAGTGGCAACCTCAGCAACCTGCCTGCTTTTACACGCGGTCAGAAACAGACCCAGGGCAATGACTATGTATTTGTAATTTTTCAAAAACAGATCTCTTATTTCATATTGTTTGCAGAACTGATAAACAGGTTGGTCGCCTGGTTATGTGCTTCGTTTTTTAATTCTTCAAAGGTTTTTAAAGTACTCCGTGCCGTAAATTGATTTCTCCAGTTACGGGCGCCAAACTGCATGAGGGGAGCTGTTTGCTGGGGATTGATGGGATACAAATAATTGATATTCCCGGTATACTTCCGCGCAAACTCCTGGTATTCCACCGCATCCTGGCCTTTAATGGTTTGAGTTTGAGAAGAAACAATCTGGTTGGTATAGGCGTTTATTAATTTGTATTTAAAATCATAAGAATACATACGTTGCGCTTTCACCACATTATAATCCACCGCCTGGTATTCGGTAATCACCGTGGTGTCGTTTTTGCGCGTTTGCACTTCCTGATAAGCTCTGGAAGGCGTTTTACTTAATCCGGAATTGTACTCCTTTTTATTGGAAACATCGTACACATAAAAATAATCTGCTGCCGTGGCTTTACGAATAGCCTGAATCAGATCCACGTTAGTGCTGCTGTTCAGATCCGTTGCGCTCGGCGCGTTTTGAAAGGGTGTGTTATTAATAATTTTCACCGTACTCAGCTTTTGCAAAGCCGCCTGACTGAAACTATTGAACAGATAATTCTGAATCTCATTTTCAGTGGCGTTGCTGCTTACTTTTGGTGCAAACAGGATAAAACTTTTGGTTTGCTGTTGCGTGGCCAGTTCCAAAAGGTCTTTGGCGTCCTTATAGTTATCGGTTTTATTTTTAATACTCGATAATAAATTCAATGCAGCGGAGTAGTTTTTTGTCTCCAGACTGCTAATAGCGCTTTGGTACAAAGGTTCGCAATAGGCTACAATCTCCAGTTGCCTGGTGTTTTTATAACCTTCATTGTAGCGTTGCACTTTAGAGGTATATGTGAGTGCTTCCTGGTAACGTTTTTGATTTACCAGCAATAAAGCCATGTTGTAATTCTTCAGGCAGTACATTTCAATACTTTTCTGATAGTCTTCCTCATAGGTTTTTGGATAATCTAACTGCACACTGAGGGCCTGCGCTTTTGAATTGAAGTCTTTGAGTTTTTCATAAGACTCCAGAGAGGCCTCCAACTGCTGTGTGTTGTAGTTCCTGAAAAATTCAGAGGCCAGGTTTGAAACGTGTTTTTGCCCCACCTCCTTGAGTTTGATCTTGGCTTCCACACTGGTAGGCTTGCGTTTCAAGGCTTCCAGATAGTAATCGGCGGCTTCGTTCACAAGTCCCTGTTTTTCCAGTTTTTCCGCAGCTTTAAAATACTTGCGCGATCCGGAACAGGCCAGGATAAAAAGACTACTGACTAAAATAACTATGTAAAATTTCAGTTTCAATTTGGAGGGTTAAAAAAAGAGCATCTTTTTTGTGGAAGATGCTCTTGATTGTGAGTGGATTTTATTTGCCTTCCTCGGCGAGTTTTTTCATTTCAGAATCAAAGATCTGTTGGAATTTTTGTTTGTCGTAATCCAGTTTTAATTTGGCATCAGACGATATTTTAGAATCGATTTTGTCAAATACTTCTTTTTTAGAAGCTTCAATAGCGATCCAGTAAGTATAAGATCCGTCTGGCTCTTTGAAGATTTTTTCACCGATCTCTTTTACGTTTGACATTTGAAGGTTAACCACCTCGCGTGACATTTCTTCAAACTTATTTTCAAACTCCTGTGCATTTCCAATACTTCTTTGGTTTGTGTATTGATCGGTTACTCGTTTTACAATGGCATTGATGTTACCAGCCATTTCAGCACGTGCGTTTTGAAAAGCGATCTTTTTTGCAGTAGCAATATCAGGGGACTTACCAACTTGTTTCGCACGGAAATTTTCATCGTCGCTGCGGTATTCTTTAGAACTAAATGGTACTGTAATTTCTACAGCTCCTGTTTCTTTTTGAACCGGAGTGGTTTTCTTCGATTTACAACCAGCCAGAGTTAAAACTGCGATAGCAGGTATTAAAAGTAAGTTTGTCGTTTTCATATTATTAATTTTAATTATGTGAATATAAATTCATCTATTGTGCCAAAGATATTGATTTTTATGAAATTAACTTGCTTTAACGAAAACAGGTCGTTTCTAAGGCCTAAATCGGTTTTAATCGTTAAAACTCTTTAACAAACTAACTCACCAACTCTTTTTCGGTATCTTTTTCTATCCGCAGATTTTCAATAATAAAGTCCTGTCTTCCCTGCGTGTTTTTACCCATATAATAATTCAGGAGTTCATTGACACTGGCTTTTTGATCAATCAGTACCGGTTCCAGACGAATGTCTTTCCCGATAAAATGTTTAAACTCATCCGGAGAAATCTCTCCAAGACCTTTAAATCGGGTTATTTCCGGCTTAGGTCCAAGCTTCGCAATAGCGGCTTTACGTTCTTCGTCGCTGTAACAATAAGCGGTTTCTTTTTTATTACGCACCCTGAATAAAGGGGTTTGTAAGATTTTTACGTGGTTATTTTTCACCAGGTCAGGAAAAAACTGAAGGAAGAAAGTCAATAACAACAAACGGATGTGCATACCATCCACATCGGCATCGGTAGCAATTACCACGTTATTGTAGCGTAAGTCCTCCAGCCCGTCTTCAATGTTTAAAGCGGATTGTAATAAGTTGAATTCCTCGTTCTCGTAAACCACTTTTTTACCCAGGCCAAAACAATTTAAAGGTTTTCCTTTTAAACTGAATACAGCCTGTGTGTTTACATCACGTGTCTTTGTAATGGATCCACTCGCTGAATCTCCCTCGCAGATAAACAAGGTAGTTTCCAAACGACGTACGTCTTTGGTATCGTCTAAATGCGTCCGGCAATCGCGTAATTTTTTATTGTGCAGGGACGATTTTTTAGCGCGCTCGCGTGCCAGTTTCTGAATTCCCGATAATTCCTTACGTTCCCGTTCGTTCGCCAGAATTTTGGCCTCAATAGCTTTGGCAACTTCCGGATTTTTATGAAGGTAATTGTCTAATTGTTCTTTAATAAAATCCCCGATAAAACTCCGGATACTTTGTCCACCGGGTGCAATTTCACTGGAGCCTAATTTCGTTTTGGTCTGCGATTCAAATACCGGCTCCTGCACTTTTACTGCAATAGCCGCTACAATGGATTTCCGCACATCCGATGGCTCAAATTCCTTTTTATAAAACTCGCGCACTGTTTTTACAACAGCCTCCCTGAATGCTGCCAGGTGGGTTCCACCCTGTGTGGTGTACTGACCGTTCACATAACTGTAATACTCCTCGCTGAAGTGCTCATTACTATGTGTCATAGCCACTTCAATGTCCTCTCCTCTTAAGTGAATAATAGGATAAAGTGTTTCTCCTGTTATGTTTTTTTCAAGAAGGTCTTTTAAACCATTATCTGATTTATAAATTTGTCCGTTGAGGGTAAGCGTTAAACCCGTATTTAAGAAGGCGTAATTCCACACCATTTTATCGATGTACTCGTGTACAAAATGGTATTTTTTAAATATGCTATCATCAGGACGAAACTCCACATAGGTTCCGTTTTTTTCTCCAGGTGCTGCCACCAGTTTGTGTTCCTTCACCAATTCTCCATTGCTTAACACGGCTGTTTATGCCTTTCCATCACGGTAAGCAGTAACTATAAAATTAATATAAAAAGCAATTACAGCCAATGT
>CAZMHW010000166.1:0-7520 GCA_964566105.1 uncultured Akkermansia sp. | reverse complement strand
GCCACCATCCACGCTGGCGGTAACCATTTGAGGAATCAGATCTATGGATGTACTGTCTTTATACTTTTTTTGCCAAAGAGTATCCCCGTTCATATTGAATTTTATCAACACCCCGATATTGTTTGCCACTGTATCAACAGCGCAACCGGCATAATACAAATAATTGCCTTTTTTATAGAAGCATCTTGAAATAAATCCATTATTGTAATATTCTATTTTATGCCCCTTGTATTTTTTAGTCCACAATAACTGACCTTGACTTCCCAGCCCCATTATAGCAATACAATTTATAGGCTGACCAGAACTTGTATCAATAACAAAACCTGCGCCAATATAACTACCTGGTGAAACTTCGAATAAGGCTTTTGAAGAATTATCGGATGCGTTTGGAATGGAATGTCTTACTTTAAATCCTTGCGGTTTAACTATTAGACTTGTAAGAAGGACTATTATAAGCAGTAAGGAACGCATATCATTTGGTTTAGAAAAGGAACCTGTATAACACAGGCTCCTTTTTTACTTTTCTAATCTTCTTTTATAATTTTTGTTGTATAAATTAACTCTTTGTCTTTTGTTAAACTTAGCAAGTACATGCCGCTCTTGTAACTATCCAGAGAAATATACTGATTAATTAACCTGCTATTATTAAAGTTAGTATAAATTACCTTACCTAACAAATCTTTGAGTTCAATTTTAACAGTACCCTCTTCAACACCTCTGTAATTGATAGTTATTCCCTTATTAGTGGGGTTAGGATAAACTTCTATGTGAAAATCGGTTTCAGGATTTTCAGTGGCAATATATTGTGACTGAGGAACCATTAATCTTGCGGAGGAAACTCCCTCTGGTAAGGCGTGAGGTTCAGAATAATAGTTAACAGAAGATGCCTGCAATAAAGCCTGAGCCAATGGTTTGCCATCCATGTCTGAACTATTCGCGTAATCTCTAAAGAAGGAAGCATAAGTGCCACTTATATTGTTTATTCCATTTACTGTATCCGGTAAAAAACTTATGACTTGTGAGAGAAGGCTTTTCCAGTCCGAGCGGTCAGATCCTAGCGCATCAGTTTTATGTTGCGCTGTTGCAAAATCACCTTTATTTATATAGGCAAAAACGGTTTGAATGTCCGCATCTTCCATATAACCCTGATTATTTTCAAACAGAGCTACTACACTATCCGGATTTCCGGTTAAACTATCTGTCAGGAAAAGGTTTAGTTTAGAGGACACGGTGGATTGAAGTTCAAAATCGTTTGGCACAATACTGTTTGCAATATCGGCAGCTCTTTGTGCTGTCAAAGAACTGATATAATCGTTCATGGAGGTTAGGCGATTAGTCGAAAGGGTATTGGTGCCGCCACTGGACTGTGGGTTTTCGGGACAATGACTTGGATAATTCAAAGGTATGCCTTTATCCTGTACATTTAAAGAAGGACTTTTACAACCAGTTAAGGTTGGCTGAGTGCAAGCTGTTGTTGAATTCGAATTAGCACCGTGGTTAATAGTTACCGTACTACCAGAATAAATCTGCCATTTGTTTTGATTGCCACAATTTGCACCATATATGTTGCGGACTAAGTCCATCGCTTGAGCACTTTGTAAAACACTTCCTTGTGTCTTATTTACTAATGGTAAGGCCAAACCAGTAGAATAACTTAACACAACATCGTAAGCATTTGGTGTGATATGAAAATCATTACAATTCATTTTTAAACCGTCCGTGTTGTTATTCGGATTCCCATTATCGTCCATACAATTGATGCCCACTAAAAGGTTAGAAAATTTATTTCTATAAATTTCATGTGCTCCTGTTTTGCTTTTATAAACAGTAACACCTTCACCTGAAGCCGCATAGCTTGTAGACGGCAAAAATTGATTGCTTTTAATTTTGTAGTATTTACAATTATTCAAATAAACTCCGGAAACCATGACTCCACTGGTGGTAGTTAAAGTGTTTGTTTGAAAGTTTAAATAATTAGAGTTCATAAAATAACCGCCGTATAGGTTATTAATGAATTGAGAATTGCTTATAACAGGTGTTTTTAAAGGATTTATGTTATTCACGTAAACACCCTTTACAAGATTCTCAAATTTGCATGGAGTTGAACCATTTTTATCAACAGTGTAAACAGCATCAATACTGTAAATTCCATTACCAGGTGATGAAATTGGGCTAACGGTACATTGGAAAACGCAACCCATAAATTTAACACCAGAAACGTTTAAGAGATACACGTGATTTGTTGGAGCACTGTTATTTCCTACAGCTCCAGTTGTTTTAAAATTGCAATTGTAGAACCAACTAGCACTTGGTATTGGTGTGAAACTCGACATATACTGCCCCGACATTTGAACGTCAATCACATTATTCAAAAAATTGGCGTTTTGAGCAAATATTACACCACCTGAATTCCCAGTCGTGCTTAAGTAGTTTCTTACTCCCACAGATGCCTGGCTAATTGTGCCACCGTTTTTAATGCGAAGCATACCTTGGTATAACACCGCTCCACTATTATTTGTATTGGCTGTTAATTGCGGCATGAATGGATTTCCCATCAGACAAATACCGTCCCACAGGTTTCCGGATATGTTGGTAATGGTGCCACCATCGATAATTAATTGTGCTCCGGGTTCAACAATAATTCTTGAATTTTTAGTCATACTAACAGTACACTTTACTGTCAAAGTTTTATCGGCCTTCACTCTTATGTTACCCTTAAAGTGTCGATCTGAAGTCCAGGTTTCATTCGTTGTCAAAAAATAATCCGAGCTGGCATTTCGTGTTGTTGCATCAGCATATCCCTTATTTGTTAACCAGCCTTTCGAGCTAGTTCTTAGGTTGAAGTGTATGATTGCCATCTGTTGGGGCGAAAGGTATTGCATGCAACCACTTGCCTCAGACATAAGATTGTTTGATGAATTTGGAGTTCCACAAGGATTCCAGAGAGGCGGGTTCTCTAATCTATAATCATCTGCATGAATCTGCTGACAACAACCAATTGCTGAATTTACATACGAGTAACCTCTATAAGGATCTACATTCGGATTTATCATGGTTGAATGGTCTAAGCCGAGGGCATGACCAATTTCATGAGCTAATACATAGGCCCAAGGATCGTCAACTCCTAAATCGTATTGAACATTTGAACCAGGGATTCCATGAGCCATGAAAATATGATTATTAGGATAAGGTGGATCCACCCATGAATGAGCGCCATATTGAAGTGGAAGCGATGGAGGATTTATTGGGATGGCACATCCATAGTACACATTTATTGCTGTTGGATCATTATAAGCCGGATTGTATATGGCAGAAGGAACATATGTATAAGTTGAATGGTCAGAAATAACGTTCAAGTTACCAACGAGAACAAATTTTACTTTAGCATGGGGTATTTGAGTTGGATTAGCCGGAAACAAAGTTAGTTGATTGACTGCTATGTGGGAATATACGCTGTCTACAATTCTTAAAGCATGTTTTGCTCTTAAAGTTGTCGCATTATCCCATGTCCCTATACCAACTGACGGCGTAAATACATACATCTTAATTCTGACTTCTAACACAGAGTCGGTGGCGCTTGGAATAAAGTCTTTCAAAAAATTTATGCAATCTGTAGGTTGAGAAACAGAGTTTTGAGCTTGATTTGCATTACCAGAATTACCAGCACTGCAAGTCCAGGTTTGCTGACCTTTTAAATTGTTATTAAGCAACGATAAGATTAATGAACAAGTTAAAAAAATTCCGTTGGTGCGATTTAAAAGTATTTTCTTCATGTTTGTAATTTTAGAAATTCGTTTTGAGTTTATTGAAGTTTTTCCTTAATTTTTGTCAAGTTTAATAATTGTTGGAACTGATCGGGTGGTTTTTCTTTTCTGTTGATAGCAGAGTTGAGTGATTTGAGTAGGTTGTAAATTCCATCAGTCACAGAGTAGCATAACAATACAGGTATAGCAAAGAATCGCTTGGCAAGAACAAATATTTTGTCTTTCATAATTTTCAAACTTAAAAATGTTTCATTATAAATAATACCTTCCGAAGGTTCCACTATCAGAACCTAATCTAAGGTGTATGGCGGATCAAAACTATATTTTTCTTCGAAGCTGCCATTGGACAAATAATTCCCAATCTTCTGAGCCTTGGCTTTATAAGTTAATACAAAACCATGTATCAAAAGTATATGAACAACTTGTTGTAAGAGTTTACTTAGATATAACCAGTTTTTTTGTAACACACTCATTTTGGGTGGTGCTTATGGTTATAAAATATACTCCGTTGGGTAGTTCATCTGTTTTAATTTTGATGGGCTTATTTTCAAACTTAATTTCTTCTACTTTTAGTATTTGTCCAAGCTGATTTGCAATTTGTAACTTATTAAATTCTTTAAGTAGTTCGGAATTGTTACAACTCAACTCAACAAAATCTTTTGATGGCATTGGGAATAACTTTAAGTCGTTCTCGACTTCGCTCGAACTGATAATGCCCAAAGGATTCATAAAAACCACGACAGTATCTGATTTTAAAGGGCGACAATCTAAAATCTGTTTCACAACATAAGTACTTGTGCTCGTCGGCTTCACCCAAAGGCCAGAAGCTTTAACAATGGGGGTAGTCATATTAGGTAATTTATACCAGGTACAACCGCTATCAACTGCAAAATCAAGTTCTCTGCCAATGTAAACACTGTCACCAGGTATGAGAGCTTTGTCAGGGCCCGCATAAGCTGGAAGGTTAACTTCGATACAACTGACATCATCGATGAAATATTCAGACCAAACACCACTTCCATAAGAATTATCTACCAAGCTGTAGGTTGTCGCAGCATCACTTTTAAAATTTCCAAGGACAAGATATTTTTCGGTACCTGTTGCAACAAAAGTGCCACTGATTACTGTCCAATTAAGAGTGTCTGTGATAACAAAAGATGTTGGATTAAATACTTGTGGTGTTAAATAAGTTATTGGACCACTACTATATTTTATTGTATCAATGTCCGTGTTTCCAAAATAAAAGCCAAAATCGCTTACAGCATGTGGGCAAAAATTCTCCCTACATACGTACATTTTCACACAATACGTTTTATTGAAAACGAGAGTTCCTTTTAAACGATTTTTCGGATAACTTCTCGAAAAATAGTAAGAACAAGGAGTAACGCAAAACGAGGTCGATCGAAAAAATTTATCACCCGTCTTAGGATATTGAAAGCCACCATCCGTGTAAGGAGCATTCGAAAAACATGAAACAGAATATAATTTTCCAGTAAATTTAGAAGTGTCGCTTCCAAGGCTAGACCAGCCTTTTGCTTTATCTAAAGTGTAAGGTGGATCGCAACTGTATATTTCTTCAAAGCTCCCATTAACAGCATAGTTCCCAATCTTTTGAGACTTGGCTTTATATGAAAATATTAGGCCAAGAATCAAAAGTGTAGAAGCTACCCGTTTCAAGAATTTACTTTGATATAACCAGTTTTTTAGTAACACGCTCATTATTTGGGTTGATTAAAGATACAAAATAAACACCATTTATCAAATCCAGCTTGATCTCGGTTGAAAATTGGTTTAGCTTCACAACAGATTTGTATAAGAGTTTATTTCCTACATCTTTTATTTCAATGGTTAATTCTTCATTTTCTTCCGCACCTTTGATATGGAGTTTATCAGTAGCTGGATTAGGAAATAATTGATACGTTTCAGTTCTTGCTTTAATCAAGTTGTTAGTAGACGTTGTTTTCCCAAGTTCGCCCCCTGTCGCAACTAGAGCGTTTTCGTTCTGGTCGCAGACTTCATCATTATAATCAACAAGAATTCCAGTAACGCAAGTATACAGACTTCGTGCATTATAAACAATTGCTCCGTCTACAAAAGGACATTTAGCAGCAAGGGCCTGGAGATTGGTTAAATCTGTAGCAGTGAAATCGACAGATGGATCCAGATAAATTTTGTAAAGTTGATAATAGAGTTTATAATTTCCCTGGATGGCAGAAGTTTCACTAAAACCACTCAGGGCCGTATTCGCGGCGCTTAAATTACCACTGTTAAGGAGTTCGTTGATATTGGACAAGGCGCCAAAATTACCAGATTGATTACTGCTAAAAAAAGATTGTAATGCAGCATCACTGCTGAGCAACAGGCTATCTTCCTCCAATTCCCTATATAAAAGAATTTGGTTGATTTCATTGGTTTCCGTAGGAAAGAAACCAGGATAACTGAGTGTCCCGCTAGCGATGGCCTTGGCTAGGTTGATTTTTACAGGGTCACCACCTTTACCTGGCTTAATTGGGGGGACACAAGGTGTATATGAAGCGGCGCTGTTCGAATTGAGTAAGGTTCCTCCAGTGCCCCATTGAGGAGATCCTGCATTATTTAAAGGTTTGTAGGTATTTAACGTTCTTGTGTAAATCGTTGAAAGTAATAAATTTGGTGTAGATAAAACGTAAGTGTTAACATTTGCTCCTGTCCATGTCCCTGACCATACATTATCACTTGGATATACAGAAGATCCTTGAACTCCCATAATTCCGTTACTACTGAGTTGTACGCCTCTGGTACTAGCACTCATGTTATTTCTACGCCAAATGGTAGAATTAGAGCCGGCAAATTCCATGTCTACTGGTAAAGTAGCCAAGATGTTGCACTGCGAAGAACTGTTGGAGTTCATGCTTGAGTATGATCCTGAAACAGTATACGTTAAGCTGCTACTAAATCCTGTAACTGTATTTGAATTCACCACACTGTTGTAATTGTTACTGTGGTTTACACCCCACTGGCTGTTCGTTACGTGGTCTTGTTTAAGTGTTATAGTATTGTTAGCTGTGATTTTCGCAATAACGCTATTGGCGAAATTACTCACCCGTACCCCCCTATACACAAGGTTAAAGGTATTATATTGAATTCTCAGTCCGTTTAATGGAGATAATGTAAGAACGTTGGCAGAAAGAACGCCACCTGGCATACCTTTGGATGACAATATATTTTCAACTATGACACCATCTCTCATAAAATTAAATCCTACGGTATTAGTAGTAGGGGCAAACATATTGTTTGAAACTACAAAACTTCCCCAAACCTGCCCACTGGTCGTAGGGTTTATTAGCCCCGTGGTATTTGCCGCATAAATACCGGTTGTTAGATTGATGAAATTACAATAGGTAATAGAGTAATAAGCAAAGCGGTTTCCCGTAATAGACATACCACTTTGCCCCGGGTTCAAAGGAGATGCAGTAGCGGTAGTTGCCTGTGTACTTTTAAACTCCGCATATTGAGCCGTAAGGGTGGCAATATTAACGGCATTGATACCTGTATGGCAATTATAAAAACGGTTAATATTTACCGACGTACTGTAAGGGGCGATTAAATCCAGTTGGCTATTCGTAAAATTAATATTGCTATAAGTATTTATAGCCTGAATTCCAATGCCAGGAGTACCAGATACAACTTGAGTGTTTTGGAAAATATTGTTATAACTTTTTAAATTGCTATTTGAGGCACTTATGAATTTATTGTGTGCATCAAACACATTAAAAT
>CAZMHW010000165.1:2257-7529 GCA_964566105.1 uncultured Akkermansia sp. | reverse complement strand
ATGTGGAACAGTTGCAAACCCGTTTCAACGTGATGCTCCTCTCTGAAAAGAACATCGAGCAGATTCAATCCTATGCCACTTCACTGGTTTCAGACATTCTCAACATGGGGCTATCTTTATTCTCTTCCATCGCGATGATGTATTTTTTTATGTACTTTCTGCTTACCAACTTTAACCGTTTGGAAGCAGCTATTATACATTATCTGCCGTTCGACAAACGTAAAATACTTTTATTTGGCAGCGAATTAAAATCGCAAACCTTTAGTAATGCCATCGGCATTCCATTGATAGCTTTGGCGCAAGGTTTAAGTTCCTTTATCGCCTATTACGTTACAGGCGTTCCCGAGGCTTCCTTCTGGGGAATTCTTACCGGCTTCGCTTCCATTATCCCTATCGTTGGTACCGGAATCATCTGGGTACCGGTGTGTTTGTATTTGTTTGCCGGAGGTTATACCTGGCAAGGTTTCGCTTTATTGGCATGGAGTGCCGCAATTATGGGCAGCGCCGACAACGTTATTCGTTTTGTACTTGCCAAACGGATGGCAGATGTACATCCGGTAGTTACCGTGCTTGGTGTGATCATGGGTCTAAATTACATGGGGATTCCCGGTTTAATTTTTGGTCCGCTCTTAATCTCCTATTTTATGATTCTGGTAAAAATCTATTACTCTACTTACAGAACTCAACCTGCCAAAAAAGAAGAGGAAGAAGCAACTCTGCATCTGGGAGTGCCTTTTATTTATCAGAAAAAATTTACTCAGAAAAAATAACTTTTTTGAGAACAGGATTTACCCTTCAAACTTTTTAAGTTCCAGTTTTTCACCGTCAAACACGGCGTAGGTATTGTAATGAATCCATTCGCCCAGGTTAATGTATCTGGCCTTGCCCTCAATATCCATATCGAGAGGTAAGTGACGGTGCCCAAAAATAAAATAGTCTATTTTATGCTCTTTCAAATAATCCCGGCTGTAGAGATACAACCACTCGTTTTCTGCGCCCAGAAATTTTTCATCCTGATCACCCGTAATTACCCTGCTGCGCTTACTACTGCGCCTGGCAATATAAAATGCCAGGTTGGGATGCAAGCGGCTAAAAAGCCACTGGCAGGTTTTACTCGCGAAAATTTTGCGGAGAACCTTGTACATTTTATCACCAGGCCCCAAACCATCCCCATGTCCGATATAAAATGTCTTTCCATTAAAACTCTGGGTGATTGGATGATGGTGAATACTTACATTTAATTCCTGCACAAAATAATCCTTCATCCACAGATCGTGGTTCCCAACAAAAAAATGAACCGGAATACCTGAATCGGTGAGTTCCGCGATTTTTCCTATTAAACGCACCGTTCCTTTAGGAATAGTGTATTTGTACTCGTACCAGAAATCAAAAATATCGCCCACCAGATAGATGGCCTCAGCATCGTTTTTAATCGTGTCGAGCCATCTGCAGATTACTTTTTCGCGTTTTAAGCTGCTTTCAAATGTAGGAACCCCTAAATGAAAGTCGGAAGCGAAATATATTTTTTTTGAACTCACTAAAATAAATTGTTTTGTAAAATAGTTTTCGGGACTAATTTATGAATATTAAATGTAAATCGAATGGTGTGAAGGAAATCCACGCCATTCAGATCCAGTGTTTTTTTAATGTCGCTGTTGTAAAAAACAGGAATATAAATGTCGATAATTTCTTCCCAGACCGAAATATTAATTCCCGCATCCCATAAAAACTTATCTGTTGTCAGAGACCTGCCGTCGCATACCACAGCATCCGCAAATACTTTTAAAGGAAGTTTGAATAGGCGTGGTGTTTTGATATTTACCGATGTAAGCCACTGAGCCGATTGGCCCAGAGGTGTCCACACTTTCAACGCTCCGTCTTTTTCTGTAAATTGAGTAAAACCAAAACCATTTCCTTCGTTGCGGGCTGCAAAATTACTTTCAAAGGCATAATCCTGCCAGCCATTGTAACCACTGGCCCTGAATGCATAATAACCTCTTTCAGCGTCACTTCCGGCCAGGAAAGTTCCGGCAAAGAGACGGATTTCCAGGCTCCTTTTATTGAGCAGTAATTTGTAATTAAACGTGGCCGAAATTTTTGCCATACTTGCCGTATGCTGCAAATTCAGTTGCAGGTTAAAAGGATCTATCACCCGTTTATTGGCAAAAGAATAATTTAATTGGTTCACAAATGAATAGCTGTTCTTTTTACGTGGGCCACTCACCGCAAAAGTCGGATATACACGTGTATCGAGGCTGTCTGTGAAAAGATTGTTGTTTACGTACGTAATGGTTTGTGTGATAAGATCTGTAGGATCTTTCTTTTTCAACTCAAACTGTATAAAGGGCGCAATTTTGTAGTAGTTCAAATACAGGTTGTCGAAATTTGTCCCAAGACTCTCATTCATGTAGTTGCTGTTGTAATAATCATACGCAAAACTTTTTGCCTTGGCACCCAACACCACCTGACGGAAAATTTTCTTTGGATAAAAATTAAAATCAAACTCCGCAAAACCGGTAACATTCTTTGTGCGAAAGGCGTACATAGGCGCCACCAGATATTCAAATCGTTTTTGATAGAAACTGTAATTCTGGAAAGCAAGACCCAACATGGCTCCATTGTAAAAATTGCCACCAAAAACCGGAAGGTAGTTAATGGTGTTTTTATTTGGATTTTCAAACCTGCTCAAAAAACTTAACTGAAGAGGTTTTGCGTGTTTAAACAAACCTTTGGTTTTAATGCTGTTATTTCTTCGGTTAATGTCCGGCATCCGGTCCAGTCCATCGATTTTAAACACATCTACTTCGCCCGGTGGAAAACTCACGGTCCTGTTTTTTTCAAAACCATCATACCAAAAGAATCCTACCACTTTTCCATCCTTATAGCCATATACATTAAAGGGCAGGTTCACTCCTGTTTTGTTCTTTACTTTCAGTGTGTAACTTCCATCCTCCTTCTTTTTTACTCCCTTAATTTTATAATCAATTCTGTCGGTAGAGGTAATAAGGTGTTTTTGAAAATCACCAAGATCCTTTCCGGCATAGGCGCTGAGTTCTTTAAACAAGTCGTTTGGATTCGGGTGTTTGAATCTAAAATCCCTGTAATAGGTGCGCATTGCGGAATTCAGATTTGCCTCGCCCATATAATCCATGAGGTAATCAAATACCAAAGCCGATTTACTGTAAACAATGCTTCCGTAATTAGACTCAGAAAAATCCGTCGCCTTGAGTGACATCTCCTGATCGTGTGCAGATCTGAGGGCAGTATAAAAGGAAACCTCATGGTATTTCCACAAGGGAATTTTATTGATACCAAACAATTTAAAGGTAGTGTCACGTCCAATAAAATCAGTGAGTTTCTTTTTGGGATATTTGGCCCGGATATAGCGCATTTCATTAAAGGAGTTCACGCCCTCATCCATAAACGGATGATCACGTTCGTTGCTGGCAAGGATGCCATAAAACCAATTGTGTCCTACCTCGTGTGCTATGACCATGTCTAATTCCGTGTCGGTAGAAGCCTCTCCTATTACAGTAATATTAGGATATTCCATGCCGCCGCCTGCCATAATACTGCCATCTACGGCAGACACACTGTTGTAGGGATATTCTCCATTCAGAAAGGAATAAAACAAAGTTGATTCGTTCACGTAATTGATAGCTTTTTTCCAGAGTTTAAAATTTTGAGGCGTGAAATACACCCAGGTATCTACTTTACGTTTACTTACCGGTAAATCAATTTCACTTTTTACCACCATAAAACGTTTGTCGGCAAACCAGGCAAAATCATGCACCTGTGCCTGAGTGAAGCGTACTGTTTTAAAGGTAGCCGAGGAAGGAGCTACAGGGCTTGGTTCGGGATAAGTATCATTATTGATGTATTTCTGGGTTTCATTGATCCGTAATTTCAGAAACTGATCTTCTTTGTCACTCAGGTTAATCCTGTCTCCCGTGGCGCACAAAACGTAATTTTCAGGCACTGTTATGCTTACATCGAAACTTCCGAACTCACTGTAAAATTCACCCTGATCAAGATAAGGCATCTGGTGCCAGCCAAAATTATCGAATACTGCCGGTTTCGGATACCACTGTGTAATGTAATAGGCCTGATTGGTATGTCCAAGCCGTGAAAATTTAGCATCCGGAATTTTAAGAAAAAAAGGTGTTGTTATAAGAACACTGTCCTGCGGTTGAATCGGCTCATTCAAGATCAGTTTGCAAATATCTTTATTCTCCTTATCATACTCCCATTTAACTGCTTTGCCATTTACTTTAAAATCGAGACTATCTATGTAACCGCGTTCTTCCGGTTTTGAAAAATACAAATCTGTTTTGCCCTGCCATAAAAGCTGTTTAGCCAGGGCTGTTGAATTGTCCTTATAAGCGTTTGGCCACAGATGAAAATAAATAAAATCAAGAGCCTGCGGAGAATTGTTGACGTAATTCATTTCTTCGTAAGCTGAAAGTGTGTGATTTTTATCCTGCAACCTTACATCGATTTTATAATCTACGCGTTGCTGAAAATATTCCCTTTGCGCCCTTAACGAAGCAGAACCAAAAAAAAGCGCCATGTATAAAACAAAGCGCCCTTTCTTTATCAGATTTAAGATTTTCATCAGTTTAATACCTCAGCCAGTTTTTTCTCCAACTCTTCTCCACGAAGATTTTTGGCAAGAATTTTCCCGTCTTTATCCAATAATACCGTGTAAGGAATTCCCTGGATGTTATACGATTTCACAACACTGCTTTTCCATTGCATCAAATCGCTTACTTGTGGCCAGGTGATTCCGTCTTTCGCAACAGCTTCCACCCAACGTTCTTTTTCCTGATCAAGTGACACACCGAAAATCTCAAAACCTTTTCCTTTAAATTTATTATACGCTTTTACGACGTTAGGCATTTCCTTTCTGCAAGGTCCGCACCAGCTGGCCCAAAAATCGATCAGCACTACTTTGCCCTTCAGCGAACTCAAGGCAAGTTCTTTTCCATCGGGCGTTGGTAAATTAATTTCCGGAGCGGGTTGGCCGATAGCGGTGGCCAACATGGAAGTTACCACGCCGTGAAACATTTTCACATTATTGTCGTTCGGGAATTTTTTAGAAAGTCCAGCGTCAAGATCTTTGTATAGTTCCGCGTGTTGATCAGGCTCCAGAGCTTGAATAGCAATGAGTGAAGAATACATGGACGAATTCGCCTTTATTTTAGCAAATAACAATTCGTTAGATTCTCCCACGATTGAATTGTAAGGTGCCTCAAAAAACTTACTCAGGGAA
>CAZMHW010000165.1:0-2247 GCA_964566105.1 uncultured Akkermansia sp. | reverse complement strand
GTCTAAGGCTTGGTAAACCTCATGGTATTTATCCGGTTCCAAAGCCTGAATGGCAATAATGGAAGAATACATGTCGGCATTTTTTTTGATCTTTTCGATCAGGATCACATTGGTAGAATTTACAATGGCGTTATAAGGACCTTCAAATAATTTACTTAATGAATCCATGCGTTTGGCATCCATTTTATTCACTTCCATCAGGGCCTGGAAAGCTTTATTCAAAGAATCCAAACGCAAGTCACGGCTTTTGGAAATTTCGTTATACTCAATAAATAAAGATGTTTCCGGAGAGCCCTGCACTTTGTAGCTGTTACCCAGATCCTTCAGATTTCCACTCAACACTACCTTATCCGAGCTATCTAAAACGAGCATTGCAAAATTCTGAGGACTCGCTTTTACGCGGTAAAATCCGATTTTTGGCAGGTAATTCACAAACTCAAAATCACCCTTATCGTCAATGACTGCACTATCTACCACAACCGGCTCGTTACTTCCTAATTTTTCGAGGTAAATGGTTTCTCCTTTGGTATTCGTAAAATTACCCTTAAGTTGAAAGCTCCCGCTCCTCTTATCCTGACCGCACGAGGCCAATAATGCGATGGTTCCTAAAAAAATGATCGATTTGTACATGTTTCCTGTGTGTGTTGATATATTTAATTTTTCGAAATTGTATTCAGTTCAATGGTATTACTTCTCCAAAGTTTCTTTTACTAATTGATTCAGAAGTTTAGGATCGGCTTTTCCTTTACTTAACTTCATTACTTCGCCTACAAACATTCCAAGTAGTCCCACTTTACCTCCTTTGTATTCCGCGATTTTTTCGGGAAATTTACTCAGGGCTGCATTTATCAGACCTTGCAATTCATCTGAATTGCTGTTTTGGATCAGATCCATTTCGGCCGCAATGCCTTCGGCTGTTTTCGTAGGTTGCTCGATCAATTTTGGGAAAACACTCTGGGATGCCACAGAGTTACTTACTTTGCCGGCGTCAATAAGCGCAATAATTTCAGCTATTTTAGCCGGGGCCAAAGTAAATTCAGAAAAATTTAATGCACGTTCGTTCAAATAAGAACGGATAGGGCCCATTAACCAATTGGCTGCTGATTTGTAATTGCTTGTATGTTTAACCAACTCATTAAAATAAAGCGCAACCTCCTTTGATTCTATAATTTGGGTTGCATCGTACTCACTGAGTTTGTAAGTTTTGGTGTAGGTTTTAAATAACTCATCAGGTAGAGTTGGCAGCACCGCTCTGATTTTGTTAATATAATCCTGTGTAACGTACACAGGTTGAAGATCAGGTTCCGGGAAATAACGGTAATCGTTGGCACTCTCTTTGCTTCTCAAAGAAAAAGTCAAATCCTTTACCGCGTCAAAACTTCTGGTTTCTCCTGCAATGCTCTGACCCGATTCCAAAAGATCGATCTGGCGTTTAATTTCAAAATCAATCGCGCGTTGAACATTACGAAACGAGTTCATGTTCTTCACCTCCACTTTTTTTCCGAATTCCTTCGCACCCTTTAACATGACCGAAATATTGGCATCGCAACGCAGGGAACCTTCTTCCATGTTTCCGTCACAAATTTCCAGGTAACGCACCAACTTCCTCACTTCCGTTAAATAGACGTAAGCCTCTTCTCCACTTCTCAAATCAGGCTCTGATACAATTTCCAGTAAAGGGGTACCGGCACGGTTCAGATCCACCAAGGTTTCAAAAGGATCAATATCATGCAGACTTTTTCCGGCATCTTCCTCCATGTGGATCCGTGTCAGATTCACTCTTTTTTCAGTCCCATCCTTAAGTTTGGAAAGAATGTAGCCTCCGGTGCAGATAGGTGTTTTATCCTGTGTGATCTGATACCCTTTCGGGAGATCGGCATAAAAATAATTTTTACGGGCAAATTGATTTTCCTCGCGAATGTTTGCCTTTACAGCAATCCCCAGCTTCACTGCAAATTCAATGGCTTTTTCATTCACCACAGGTAACGTGCCGGGATGACCCAGGGTTACCACACTCACAAATGAATTGGGGAGCCCACCGTACTCGGCAATATCACTGCTGTACATTTTTGTTTTGGTCAGCAGTTGTATGTGACACTCTAAACCTATTACGGCCTCGTATTTATCGTAAACACTCATAAATTTGAAGCCCTAAAGATACAATTTTTTGGATTTAAACAATCGCCAATTAAAGCAAAAGAGGGATAATTTCTGTGTCTTTCTGCTAGCGAACCAGACTTACATTAC
>CAZMHW010000164.1:0-7545 GCA_964566105.1 uncultured Akkermansia sp. | reverse complement strand
GAACAGGGCGAAGGAGGTTTTCGCGAAATTGAAAGTCTTTGCCTGAAGGAGGTTTTACGTTACAAAGATCCACACATTATTTCATTAGGAGGCGGCACCGTTTGTTTTAACACCAACCTCGAAACCGTCAAACAAAATGGCACATTGATATACATCCAGCTTCCTGTTGATGTATTAGCAGACAGAATCAAGGAATCCAAATTCACACGCCCTCTTTTAAAAAGTTTAAGTCACCAGGAATTAATTAAAAACATTGAAGAGATTCTTTCGGAAAGGAAAAAATTCTACGAGCAGGCCCACATTACCGTAAATGGTTTAAATTTAACACCACAACTCCTTCAACAAAAAATTCTTGCCTTCACTAAAGAACATAGCTCTTAGGCCGTTTTTTCTTCTTCTGTTAATAGCATCAGCGGCTAAAGGTCAGGACCTTCCCACAAAAGACAGTCGAATGGGAATAACGCTTTCGCTCAATTGCGCCTTTGGCACCCATTTTCAAAGAGCAGGGGTTAACGTGAATTTCTATTACGCGATGAATCATGTCCAGGTCTCTTCCGAACTTCGCACCTATTTCAGCTTTAAAAATCTGGGACCAAAATTCATCTATCCCGAATTGGTTTTGTCACCTGGTCTTTTGTTCGGTTACGGCCGCTACACGGAATATACCAATCCTTTTTATAACTCAGTTGCAAATCACACGGGCTATTCAAACTCTGTAGGCTATTCGTACAACGCTTATTTTAATCGCCGCAAAACCACACAGCAAACCGGTATCATTTCCTTACAATTTGATCAAATAAGTCTTATCACCGAAAATGATATCCTTGCCAAACCTATGCTGGACCGGTTCCGCACTGCCGCGTTTCTGATTCAGTACCAATACAAGGATCAATTTCAGGCAGCAATTAACTGTACTATGTGGACCGGACAAATGGGAAAAAAACAAAGCAGCGAGAAAGATGAATTTTATTATCATTGTTACATGGATACAAGCGAAGCCGTCTATCCAAATACCTCTCACGGCTTATTAAGCGGGCAGTTTAAATACAACGTGGGATATGTGCAGAACATTCAGGCTAACGCAGGAATTGACGCGGAACAAATCCGTAACGCGGTTCAGAACAGGTTCATTCACGACATGAGGTGGATTCCAGAAAAATGGAAAAAGGCAAAAAACTGTCACATTCCCATGATAGGTCAAAAAGGAGAACAATACCTTTATGAGGAAGGGCAGCAGATCAGAAGCCCTAAATTGTACCTGAATGTATTCAGCAATGCCAATCTTTTTTACTAGACTATTTTAGTTTTTCGTTGTCCTTATGCCGCTGTCCATCACGGTTCGTTTTTTTTGCAAGGTTTCGTTCCAATGCCTCTTCCATATTAACACCGGTTTGATTGGCGATGCACAAGAGTACAAATAATACATCGGCCAGTTCATCTTCCAGCTTTACCAGTTTGTCGCTTTCCTTCTCACTTTGCTCACCATAACGTCTTGCCATTACCCTTGCTACTTCACCCACCTCTTCCATCAGAATAGCCGTATTGGTAAGTTCATTGAAATAACGAACCCCATACTCTTTTATCCACTTATCAATAACTGTTTGCGCCTCGGAAATCTTCATGACTACTTAAATTTTTACGTTGTGAATTTTTCGTTCCTGAATTACAGGTTTAATTTTATGCTTGTCAAACTCCAGTTTAAACGTGTGGTACAGTTCACTGGTAAGATCTGTCGCATCCGCTGGTAAACAATAAGGTCTGACGTTGATAGTTACAGCGCCCTCGGTTGTTTTACCAATATAGATGCCCGGTTCCGGAGAACTTAATATTTTAGGGTTAGCGTTCATTACCGAAAGCAACAAATTCTTAATCGTCCCGAGATCGTTTTCATTACTCACCGTTAACACAATGTCCACACGTATGTCGCCGTGACGTGTGGAATTCACAATGGTACCATTCGACAAAGGTCCGTTAGGTAAAATAACCGTTTTGTGATCACTCGTTAAAAGGATGGTATTAAAAATCTGGATTTCTATCACCTCCCCGATTTGCCCACCTGCTTCAATGGTATCGCCCACCTTAAAAGGTTTAAAGATGAGAATTAAAACTCCCCCGGCGAAGTTAGAGAGGGACCCTTGCAAAGCGAGGCCCACTGCTAATCCGGCAGCACCGAGTATGGTTACAAAACTGGCCGTGCCAATACCGATCATGCCGGCGACGGTAATTATTAAAATGATCTTTAACCCAATACTAATGAGGCTCCTTAAAAAAGTACGGAGACTTACCTCCAGATCTTTTTTTATCATTGCTTTTTCGGCAATAATAGCAACGCGTTTTACGATCCAGAGCCCAAACAGCAAAACCAGAATTGCCGAAATTACATTCGGTGTATAGTCAATCAGCGACTTAATAAAATTATCAAAGTACGTGCTCAGTTTATCCTCCCTCACCAGCAGATCTTTCTTGATCGCGTCCACAGAGGGAATGATCTTTTTTAAAACCGGCTTGTCCTGCAAAAAATATAACATACCATAAAAATTTATACCTTCACAAAGCTAATTAAAAAATGAAATACCTTGTTTTATTCTTGTTTTTTACCTGCTCTCTGAGGGCGCAAAACAAAATATTCTGGGACAGTACACGCTATCAGAAATTTCACTCCAATCTCATTGTTGGTATCTTTCAATCTTACCGTAACTTCAACAATCAGTTTCAACAATACATATACAAGGATACAGCCGGCGTTTCAAAAAACAACTACGTGGCAGAATCGAAACTAATTACCGGTATTGAGATCAATTACGACAAATTCAGTTTTGGCTTTGGCTTAAGATCAACTCCACAAAAAAACAGCAGCGGCAAGGGAAATACAAAGACCTTAAACAGCAACCTCAACTTTGGAGGCAATATCTGGTTCGTTGAAAACACCGTAAGATACTTTAAAGGCTTTTACGATAGCAACACCCCCACATACGACACTACTTTTAAAGAAACAGGAAATTATTATTACCAGCCCAATTTCACCAATACCCTTTTCAGAAGCAAATTCCTCTACTGCACCAACCACAAACGTTACGCCTTTCGCTCAGCCTACGCCAACAATTACAGGCAGTTAAAAAGCGGAGCTACCTGGATTTTCAGCGCCAATGCTACGTACAATTACATGCGTAACGACAGTTCCTTCTTTCCGCTTGCTGCCAGACCTTACTACGGCGATTACGGTACCATGAACGGATTAAAAGTCTTTGGAATATCCACCAATGCAGGAGGCGCAGCAACATTGGTATTATGGAGAGCCATTTTCATTCACATGATGTTTATTGTCGGACCGGAACATCAATGGCGTCAGTATCACTACACCAACGGCACTGAAAAAAATCTCTCCTATTTTTCACTCTCCGGCGATCTGCGTGGTTCCATTGGCATTAACTTTAAACGCTTTTACTTTATGTCCTTTTCCAGAAACGATTTTGCAATTTATAACAGTTCTTTTGTAGGACTCACGAACAAATCGCTGGCTGGAGGGTTTATTATGGGATGGCGCTTTGATTCAAAGACGCCCGCTTTTTACAAAAAATTTCAACGATCAAAATTATACGCCGCGTTTTAAATAACTTGCTTACTTTATGAAATATCACAACCTGAATAACTGCCTGGATGATCTCGAAAAAAACGGACATCTTATCCGAATTAAGGAAGAAGTAGATCCAGAGCTGGAAATGGCAGCCATTCATCTGAAGGTATTTTCAAAAGGGGGGCCCGCCCTTTTATTTGAAAATGTAAAAGGAAGTCGTTTTAAAGCTGTGAGTAATTTATTTGGCACGGTTGACCGCAGTAAATTTATGTTTCGTAACACATTTGAAACCATGCAGGAATTAGTGCAGCTAAGAAACAATCCCATGGCCGCCCTTAAAAAACCATTTAAATACCTCTCCACTGGACTCGCAGCCTTAAAAGCTTTGCCTAAAAAATCTTCCTTTGCTTCCGGAAATTTTAAAGAAATTCACATCAGCGAGCTACCTTTGATTAAACACTGGCCTATGGACGGTGGCGCCTTTGTGACCCTGCCACAGGTGTATACGGAGGATATTGATAAACCAGGGATCATGTCTTCCAACCTTGGCATGTACCGGATCCAGTTAAATGGAAACGACTATGTAACTGATAAAGAAATTGGTTTGCATTACCAGATTCATCGGGGTATCGGAGTTCATCAAAATAAAACCAATAAAAAAAATATACCACTCAAAGTCAGCATATTTGTTGGTGGACCACCCTCACACACCCTTGCCGCGGTAATGCCATTACCGGAAGGTATTAGTGAATTGACTTTCGCCGGTGCCCTTGGCTCTAAGCGCTTCCGTTATGCTTATAAGGAGGGATTTTGTATCTCGCTGGACGCAGATTTTGTAATTACCGGAGAAGTATATCCCAACGAAAATAAACCTGAAGGTCCTTTCGGAGACCATCTGGGGTATTACAGTTTAAAACACCCGTTCCCCCTGATGCGTGTGCATAAGGTGTATGCCAAAGAAAATGCCGTGTGGCCTTTTACCGTAGTAGGAAGACCCCCGCAAGAAGATACCGCATTCGGCGCCCTCATTCACGAAATAAGTGGAAGCGCTATCCCTAATGAAATACCAGGTGTTCAGGAAGTACATGCGGTTGATGCCGCAGGCGTGCACCCGCTGTTGCTTGCTGTGGGAAGCGAACGTTATACACCTTATTTAAAAAACAAACGCCCGGCAGAACTGCTAACCCAGGCCAATCGTATTCTCGGTACCGGGCAATTAAGTCTTGCCAAGTTTCTATTTATTTCCGCTGATGACAGTAAAGACCTCAACTGCCACGACATTCGTGCCTTTTTTAAGCATGTGTTTGAACGCTTGGATCTGACCAGGGATCTGCATTTTTACACCAAAACCAGTATAGACACTCTTGATTACAGTGGTGAAGGAATAAACGAAGGAAGCAAACTGGTGCTCGCGGCCTATGGAGACAAAATCAGAACCTTAAAGACTGTGCTCCCGGAGGAAATTCAGAAGTGTCCGTTTATATCACACCCTGTTCTACTGATGGAAGGCGTAATGGCGCTAAGTCTTGCTAAATTTATAGACTATGCAAGTGCCGGAAAAGAAATAAAACAACTCGCGGAATGGATCGCTGAAAAAAAATCACACTTTGAGGGCATTGTGCAGATTGTAATTTATGATGATTTTACATTTGACACTTCGGCTAAAAATTTAAACGACTATGTGTGGATCACCTATACACGCAGTAATCCAAGTCACGACATTTACGGTGTGGAAGAACTAGTTGAAAACAAACACTGGGGTTGCAGAGGGCCTATGATTGTTGACGCCCGCAAAAAGGCACACCATGCCCCAGAACTAAAAATACTCTCTGACACGGAAAAAGGAATTGAACGTTTCTTTAAAAAAGGGGCTGTACTTGAAAAATGGGCTTAACCCCACCTTATTTGGCAAATACTTTTTTGAGTAGATCTGTTACCCGTGCGGCCGGGTCTTTCCTGATTTTAATTTCCTCGTCGGCTATCAAAAGCATTAAGCCTGCAATTGCTTTATTCGTGACGTACTCATCGAGGTCAGGATTTTGTTTCTTAACTCCCGGAAGTTTGTTGTAAGTTGTAACCAGTGGGTTCCAATACCCCGTAACGTTTACTTTTTGAATGGCTTCTTTTACTACCGGCATAAATTTCTCTTTTAAGGAAGCATAGGTTGTTTTGCGTAAATAATTTGTCGCCGCGGTATCCGCACCATTCAATATCGCAAAACCGTCCTGCACGCTCATGTTGGTTATAGCATCCGTAAAAACCGGAGCCGCTTTAAGCGCGGCCTGCTCAGCTGCACGATTCAAGCTCGTTTCAAATTCAGCGATTTTTTTCTCAAACCCCAGTTTCGCTAATTTTGCTTTCATGTCTTTAGCTTCTTCGGGCCAGGGAATAAACAAACGCGGGTTTTTATAAAATCCATCCGTCTTACCCGCGAGGGATGAGGAATTGTTTGTTCCAACCGATAAGGCCTCTTTTAATCCCTTGATCACTTCGTCGTTACTGAGTTTAGCGGATGCACCCCCGTTTTTGATAGCATTGGCTTTCTTTGTCAAACTATCTTTATTTAACACACCCTTTAACTTGATCTGCGCAGTTCCTTCCAGAACAAACAGACTTAATACTAGCAGACAGATTTTTTTCATTTCTTCCCTTTAAAGTTTAGTTGACTATCAGCGATTTTTATAAATAATCATTAAAAGCTGTTCTCAAAGATAAACTAATCGCTAATTTTATCACTTTAAAAATTGTGAAATAAACTTTATGAGGGCTGAAATACTTACGATTGGAGACGAGATCTTAATTGGACAAATAACCAACACCAACAGCGTTTGGATGGCGCAACAACTCAATGTTGCAGGAATTAAAGTGGTTCACATGGCAAGTGTTGGTGATGAAGAACCTGCTATTGTCAAAGCTTTTAACGATGCGTTACAGCGTGCGGATTTCGTATTCATTACCGGAGGTCTCGGCCCTACCAAAGACGACATTACAAAAAAAATATTTGCCAATTTTTTTGGAGTTGAGCTCGTAAAAAATGAAGAGGCCTATAAAGACATTGATGCCTACTTTACAAAACGCGGCCGAAAACTGGATGAGGTTAATGCCAAACAAGCCTTGTTACCGGAAGGATGCGTTGTTATTAAAAACCTGAATGGAACAGCTCCGGGCATGTGGATGAAAAAAGATAATACGGTTTTTGTAAGCATGCCTGGTGTACCCTATGAAATGAAAGGAATGATGACTGACTTTATCCTTCCAAAAATAAAAGAAGAATATCAGTTGCCTCATATCTACCATAAAACCGTGTTAACTCAGGGAATAGGCGAAAGTGCCATTGCCCAGATTGTGGAGGCATGGGAAGACGCCCTTGCATCGAAAAACATTAAGCTGGCCTACTTACCACAACCCGGATCCGTGCGCCTGAGATTATCTACTTACGGAAAAAACGCCTCAGAACTTAAAAAGAATGTTGATGACGAAGTTGAAAAACTGAAAGAACTCATCAGTAAATACATCTTTGGGTATGAAAATTATGGAGAGGAGCCCCCATCACTTGAACAAATTGTAAGCGATCTCTTAAGGGAACGCAAGCAAACCGTGGCTCTTGCCGAAAGCTGCACAGGTGGTTACATTTCGTCTCTTTTTACGGCTATTCCGGGAGCTTCGGAAATTTTTAAGGGCGCAATTGTTCCCTATACAAACCTATCCAAACACACGCTCTTGCAGGTAGATGAAGCCCTCTTTACGACCGTTGGCTCGGTAAGCAAAGAGGTGGTGGAGCAGTTGGCACAACACGTACTTCAAAAATTCGACAGCGACTATGCTATTTCGATTTCGGGCATTGCAGGACCAACCGGGGGAACACCGGAAAAACCCGTAGGAACAGTATGGGTGGCCGTTGCCAACAGGGAAAAGGTTCTGGCTTTTAAATTTCAGTTCGGCGATCACCGCCAAAGAAATATCGTGATGAC
>CAZMHW010000163.1:0-7546 GCA_964566105.1 uncultured Akkermansia sp. | reverse complement strand
CTGTAGGTATGAGCCACGTAACGCAGAGTATTCAGGGCTTTTTTCCCGTTCCAATAGATCTCCAGGGCATTTTCGAGTTGTACTATTTGTGCTAATTGATCTTTGGACAAGTATTTACTTTCAATAATCTGATAGGGTGGATTGGGATCGTAAACAAAGGCATGCTGCTCTTTATTCCGCATGGTGGTTCCTTTGAGAAATTTCAAAAAGCCTAGTTGCATCTCGGGGGCAAACAATTTAAAGACTTCTTCAATGCTGTACTTTATATCTTCCCAGTAGTCGAGTGGCAGACCAACGATAAGGTCGAGGTGCATTTCGACTTTATAATCCAGTTGCTTGATGATACTTTTTGTTTTTTCGAAACTCTGTTTTCGGCTTACTTCGAGGTTGGCTTTTTGGTTCACGGTTTGAATACCGATCTCGAAACGGAATAAGCCGTCTGGCACATGCTCATGAATAAATTTTATAATGTCCGGATGAAGAATGTCCGCAGTGATCTCAAATTGAAAGACGTTTTCAGGCCGGTGATGTTCCAGAATAAATTTAAAAATATCTATGGTAAAATCCCGTTTAATATTAAAGGTTCTGTCCAGGAATTTTACCACACGACCATGCCGCATCATGTGCAGCAGAGTTGCTTTAATGCTTGCGTCAGGCAGGTAACGTACCTTGTTATCAAGACTCGCCAGACAAAACTCACACTTGTAGGGACAACCGCGGGAGGTTTCAATATACAGTACTTTATTAGCCAGATCCTCGGGTTTATCAAAACGATAAGGCATGCTATTAGCGAAATTCTTCAGGTCAAACATGGGAGCCACCGGATTTACACGTACCTGTTCGTTTTTTTTGTATATCAGGTTTGGCACGGAGTCTACATCCGGAAAGGATGTAAGAAAAGTTTGAAAAGCAGTCTCTCCTTCCCCGGCAATGATGTAATCTACTTCGTTCAGGGCAATTACAGCTTCGTACTCGTAACTTACTTCCGGGCCGCCCAATAGTATCTTTGCAGAAGGATTAAGTGTTTTGATTTTTTTTGCAACTTCCAGAGTCTGGCTGATGTTCCAGATGTAACAACTAAATGCGACCACATCAAAACTACTGCAATATTGGGCAACTTCATCCTTGTCTTCCTTAATGGTAAATTCTTTCCACTCCAGCCCGGGGTGATGTTCGTTTAATTCGTACAACAAACGAATGGCTAAATTCGTATGAATGTACTTGGCGTTGAGCGTAGTGAGCAATGTGCGCATGGACGGTAAAGATACGCTTTTATAAGCTAGCTCTATGTAGAAATCTATATTACGCTGGCAATGCAATTTTACAGGAATCGGGGAAATTAATTAGATTTGAACGATTAAACGAAGGCTGTGTATTTTCATCCCTTAAATTTTATACGATTTGTTCTGGCCCTTGGTGTGCTTCTGTACCACTATGGTGTGAATTATTACCCCTTTAACCTACCGGCAGTGAAGACGCTTATCATGAATAGCAGTTTCAGGGTATCGTTTTTCTTTTTTATTTCGGGTTTCGTAATGAGTATGGTATATGCCAAACAGGTACCCGCACTCAAAGCCTCTTATTTTTATAAACGACGTTTTACGCGAATCTATCCAGTGTATTGGCTGGCTTTTATCTGGACTATTGTGGTGGTATTGTTTTTAAAAGATGCTTTGCCCAAAGGATTGATTGTTATTCTCCACGCGCTTGGTTTACAAAGTCTATATCCCGGTTATCTTCTTGATCTCAACTTTACCACCTGGTCTATTTCTGTGGAACTGGTATTTTATCTGCTGTTTCCTTTTTTACTGAGGTGGATGATGCGTTTTTCTCTAAAGAAGCTGGTAGCGGTGAGCTGTGTTATATGGATTCTGCAATCGGTGCAGCATGTTTTGTTTGTAGAATATTTTTATAACGGAACCAAAGCCATGGAAGAATTTATCAGCGCATTTCCACTTTGGCACTTTTCTACTTTTTTTGCGGGTATGGTAACGGCACGGTTAATTGCCCTGGATGCTTTTGGTGAAACGTTTAAGAAGAATGCGCTTTTTGTTTTTATCCTGACACTGCTTGGATTTATCTGTATTATTTATCTGCCCAATCCTTTCCTGAAATACATTCATAACGGATTATTGTCACCTCTGTTTCTCTTGGTAATTGTTTCCCTGTATTACGACAGATCTCTTCTTCACAGGGTATTGTCTAATAGGCATGTGAGTAGTTTGGGCGATCTGAGTTATGTTTTGTTCATCTTTCAGTACCCGGTGTGGGTTACCTGCACGGAATTCGCGCCACCTGATTTTATAAATAGCAGTTGGTTCTTTTTAATTTATTTTATGTGTTTAATTGCTGTGGCAAGGTTGGTAAACAGGTATTTTGAAAAACCCATGCTCTTGAAGTTAAGACAAGAAAGAAATAGGGAATAGAATAAATGTTAGCACAAGGTCCTTTGATTTACTTTGTACCTTTCGTCTCCGCCTTGTTCCTGAAAATAGCAAGCCCTTTTCTAAAAACCCATCTTCCAAACACAGTCAGCAAAAGGGGGAAAACGACACTTCCAAAGGTATAACCGACACTCACAGCTGAGGATCCCATCGTAGAGAAGGTGTCGAAGGCTTTTACGAGGCCCATGATGGAGATGATGATCAAAATAACACCAAGAAGAATAAGAATAACACCCAGGATTTTTCTCATACTACTTATTACTTGCAAAATTAACACCCACGTCGTCAAGAATGAAATCACCCAATCCACGGCCTTTTAGCGCCAGGCTTTTCATTTCCTCTACGATTGCCTTTCCAGGCCTTTCGTAATTATAGGTGTACACTTTAGGGTCGCCCGCAAATTTAATTTTAATAAAGGTTCTGCCAATTTCGTATGTTACCACACCAGATTTACCGGATAGATTTTTATAGGTTTTCATTTGGAGTGCAAGATACCTAAAATCCAAATGTTTCCATCACTGAAAGCATGGTTTTACTCATTAAGGGGAGTGAAAGTTTATCAACGCCAAACCCCCGCTGTCTATCCGGATTCTGTTTATTATTCGTGAGATTTTATTATATTTAATATTATTAATCAATATATTTAATTCTGGGTTCATGCGTTTAATTATTTTATCCCTTCTTGTTCTTTTTCATGCAAACGCTTTTTGTCAGCCCCCTGCCTACGTTCCTACATCAGGCTTAGTGGGATTCTGGCCTTTTAATGGAAATGCAAATGATGTGAGTGGTAATAACAATAATGGGGTTGTGACTGGAGCAAGTTTGACAACCGATAGATTCAGTAATTCCAATTCCGCGTATAGTTTTAATGGTGTAAATCAATATATCACCGTTACAAATAATGCATCATTGTCGGGCTTTAATAATATGAGTATTTCTGCATGGATTAACCCTGCCGTGTTTGGCGGTATTCAGGGCATTGTTACGAAATGGTATCAGGTACTAAACTGCAACAACAATGCTAACTCAGATACATACGAAGCTGCGATTAATTCCAATCAGGTGCAGTTTGCCACCAACAACAATAATCTGACAGGATTTACCTCGCCACCGAGCCTCCCGTCAAGTATTAATTCATGGGTTCATCTGGTTTATTTAAGCGATATTTCTCAAGGGCAATTTATTTATATCAACGGTGTTTTGTCAGGGAGTTTTGCAACCTCCGGCGCCATCTGCAGTTCCAGTAATCCCCTGTATTTTGGAACCGATTACCATGGAACACTTAACACCTTTCACCGTTTTTTTAATGGTAAGATCGACGACATTGGTATCTGGAACAGACTGCTTACAAATTGTGAGATTCAACAGTTGTACAATTCAAGTTTAGGTTCTTTAGTAACAGTTGGGTCAAATACTTCTGTATGTTTGGGCTCCCAGGCGGCGCTGCAAGCAAGTGGGGCCTCCACTTATACCTGGTTGCCCGGTGGAGCAACAGGTTCTTTGGTTTTGGTGAGCCCCAGTGTGACCACTAATTATACAGTAATTGGAACGAATGGTTTCGGCTGTACATTAGAAAATACGCTCACCTTAGTTGTTAATCCTACACCAACCGTTGTGGTCACCCCTTCTCCGACTAGTTTTTGCGCGGGAGAGCAGGTAACTTTAACTGCAACGGGGGCCAACAGCTACAGCTGGACTGGTATTGGTACGGGGAGTTCTGTGGTTGTAACCGCCATCAGTCCTACGTCCTCTTACACACTGGTTGGTATCACTGGTCCTTGCGCAGTGACATCTTATATTTTCTATAGTGTTCCGGTCGCACCGGTGCTTACCGTACAAAGCACGAGTGCCAGCGTGTGTCAGGGGGCTTCCGTTACTTTATCTGCATTTGGGGCATCTACCTATACCTGGCAACCTGGAAATCTTACAGGCGCTTCCATAGTAGTAAGTCCGTCCTCCAACACCACGTTTACCGTAGTTGGAACCGCGGCGTCCGGAGGTTGCTTCGATTCAGACACTGTATCTGTGGCCGTCACTGTGCCGGCTCCAATTTTTGCCACCGCAAATCCAACGAGCGTTTGTCCTGGAAATTCAAGCACATTAACAGCAAGCGGAGCTACTTCTTACACCTGGTTTCCAGGCAATTTAATTGGTTCACCGGTTTTGGTAACGCCTGCTTCAACAACACAATACACGGTGAGTTCCGATCAGGGAGGTTGTGTCGTGAGTAGTGTGGTGAATGTAAGTGTAGGTCTCGATGTGTCAGTTACTGCCTTGGGAGATTTGTGTACAAGCAACAGCATGAATTTACAGGCTTCACCGGCGCTGCCAGGTTACAGTTATGTCTGGACAGGACCCGGTATTCTTGGTTCTAGTTCAGGTTCGTCCATTGCACTAAATTTAGCAGGTATTTATTCGGTGGTGGCTACAAATGCGTCGAACAACTGTACAGGAAGCGCGAGTATTTCCGTTGGGGGTGGATTAAATTCAATTAACTTGTCTGTTGTACCATCCTCTTCAGTTGCTTGTTTTCCGGGACCGCCAGTAAATTTTCTGGTAAGTGCTTCTGCTAATCTTAGTTGGTTGCCTGCAACAGATGTAAGCCCCAATACCGGACCTCTCGTGTCGGTTAGCCCGAGTGTTACCAGCAGTTATACCGTAAACGCCTCTCTGGGGGCCTGTACTGGTAGTGCAGTAATTACAATTTCTGTAAATACGACTCCAACAGTAATAGCTGTGAGTTCAGTCACAAGTGTATGCGCCGGCAAGACGCTCACACTTTCTGCTGTTGGCGCAGAAGAGTATAATTGGAATCCTGGGAATCTCAGTGGTTCTTCAGTAACCTTAAGCCCTGGATTTACGACAACCTACACATTGATCGGCTCAAACGGAATTTGTACCTCAAGTGTTGCACTTCCTATCGAAGTATTTCCTTCTCCGCTTGTTACAACTACGGTGTCGCCTGCAACAATGTGTCAGGGTAACAGTTCTACCTTAACGGCGGCAGGTGCTCCTTTACTAACCTGGCTTCTCGGTAATCCTCCTCCGTCTTCGGAAATATTGGTTGTAACCCCTTCCTCAAGTTCGGTGTATTCTGTAGTAGGCACTAATTCACTGGGATGTTCTTCGATGGCTACGGTGCAGGTTAACGTGATAGAAAGTCCGGTCATTAAGGCAACCAGCTCCAATACCCTTATCTGTGCTGGGAAAAATGTAACGCTTACGGCAAGCGGGGGCTCCACCTATACCTGGATACCGGGCTCACAGGTGAGTTCTTCTTTGGTTGTTACGCCACAAAACTCGGAGATATACACTGTAGTGAGTGGGAATACCGTATGCAGCAGAGCTACAGTAACTGTGTACGTAAATTATTGTGTTAACAATTCGTTAGGAATAACAAATGCCGCCGAGGTACCCAGACAGGACGGATCCGACATCTACAAGATCCGCTTCACTGTTACAGTAAACAACGCAGGGAATTCGAACCTTTCAAATGTGAGTTTAGAAAACGATCTTGAACGGACTTTCCCTTATCCAATAAGTTATACGGTTGTCGATGTTCCAACCATTATCTCTAAAAATTCAGCACTCATCGTCAATACATTATTTAATGGATCTTCTGAGAAGGGGATGACCATCCCTGCTGTCAGTAGTTTAAAGGCTTTAAAAAGAGATACGCTTGTTTTTGCTGTATTGGTGCAGCCTAAGAATTTCAACGGGGAATTATGGAATTCAGTTGTGGCCTACGGTACCGATGTAAATAACATTGTGGCATCCGATTCTTCCAACAATGGTTTTCTTTTTGATCCGGATAACGATGGAAATCCTACGAACAACAATGTTATGACGCCCATAGAGATCAGGTCTGTCGAATTGTTTATTCCAAATGGCTTTTCACCCAATGGCGATGGCACGAATGATTTCTTTGTGATAAAAGGTTTGAATGGGTCGAGTGTGAATTTAAGTGTATATAACCGTTGGGGAAATAAAGTGTATGCCAAAAGTAATTACGATAATTCGTGGGACGGATCTTTAAATACCGGAGGCGTGAACTGGGGAAGTGGCAAGGTTCCGGAAGGAACGTATTATTACACCTTAAGTTTTAACACAGGGAAAAAGGAAACGAAAACAGGTTTTATTGTAGTTCGTTACGAATAAGATTAAATAGTTTCTGGTTTGGGTTTTACCATCCAGGCACCTATAAAAGCAGCGGGGATATAACCAATTAATGCAGTGATCCACATCCATAGAGGGTGCGGGATTAAAGCCATATTTAAAATGGCAGCAGCCATAAGAATAGCGCCTGTGATTACACCCGAACGTTTCCATTCCACACGATTAATACGACCTGCTACCATGCCACCCATAAAAGAGGAAAAAAGCCAGAAAAACATCATAATCACCAAAACGTAAGTGGGTATAGAGGCGACATAGGCCAGCATCACATTCTTATCCATAAAATTAAGGCCAATGGGTGGAGGATTGATGGCATGTGAAGTGGAATCACCGACAAACACAATAACGAAACCGGTAATCACACCTGCAATGATTGAAATAACTTTTTTCATGATAAGTTAAAGATAACAAGAGCGGAACGGAATTCAAAATCTCGTCCCAACACTAGGGAATCGCACACTCAGTTGCTTAAAAAATTACTTCGCTTTCTTTTACACTTCGTTCAATTCCAGACCTTTTCTGAAACAAAAAATTAATTCAAAGAGATAACTCTCTTGATTTTGTTCCCGTGTAAACTCACCAGGTCTATGTTTTTAACATTTGGGAACCCCGTAATCCACTTCACTAAAAGCTATTGTTTAATAAGTTTCAGGTTCTGTTGTTTATTGTTGTATTCAGCTTTTATAAAATAAACGCCATTAGGCAGGTGACTAATCGTGATGTTTGTTTTTGGTGTAGTTATTCTCTCATTGTGAACAATCTCGCCAAGAGAATTTAGTATTGTGAGTGTCACGTGTTCTGCCGACTCAATTGTAAACTGTCCATTGCCTGGATTGGGATATACCGTTAAAAAGGCTGCATTAATCTTTGACTCTCGTATACCGGTACAATTGTCAACAGTCTGTGTAAAGGTAGTAATGTTCACA
>CAZMHW010000162.1:0-7614 GCA_964566105.1 uncultured Akkermansia sp. | reverse complement strand
ACCAATAACAAACCCTATTACCAATCTTACATTGAGATGTACGGCTTTGAAAAACGGATGGATCTTTTTTCATATTGGTTTAACAAGGATACCATTCCGCAGAGGGTATTGAGACTGGCAAAGAATATAGAACAGCGCCTAAACAAAAACGGAATTACGATCAGGACGGTGAATCTTAAAAATTTTAAAGAGGAGGTCAAAAGTATTAAGCGAATCTATAACGAAGCTTGGGATAAGAACTGGGGATTTGTTCCTTTTACCGACGAAGAGTTTGAATACGTAGCAAAAGATATGAAACTGATCTTAGACAAAGACTTTGTTCATATTGCGGAAAAGAATAACGAAGTAATTGGATTTTCGCTGGCTTTGCCGAATATCAATGAGATCCAGAAAAATGTGAAGCGTGGCAGACTTCTGCCCTCAGGTATTTTCAAATTGCTTTTGAATAGATCAAAAATAAAATCGGTAAGGGTTATCACACTTGGCGTTCTTGACGCCTATCGCATGCAGGGTATTGAAGCTTGTTTTTATACCAAAATAACCGAAAGCGTGCAAAAGAAAGGCTACATCGGAGGGGAAGCTTCCTGGATCCTTGAAAATAATGAAATGATGAACCGTGAACTCCAGAACATCGGAAGTCGCGTTTATAAAACGCACCGTCTTTATTCTATGAATTTAAACTAAATGAGCATCAAACCTACTATAGTGATCACCGGAGCGAGTGGCTTTATTGGCAAGCACCTTGTTCAGCTCGCCATGGACAAAGGATTCGTGGTGCATGCTCTTGTGCGAAAGACCAGTAAAGTAAATGAGCTCAAACAAATGGGTGCTAATATTATCTATGGGGAGATCTCCTCCACCCAATCCGTTCTAAATTTTTTTAAAGAACTGACGGATCTGAATTTAACTGTAGATTACGTTATTCATGCAGCAGCATTAACAAAGGCAAAAACAGAGACCTCCTTCTTTGATACTAACGTAAAAAACACGAGGCATCTCCTGGAAGCTCTTGAACAATCTGGTATTTTTTTAAAGAAGTTTGTTTTTATCAGCAGCCTTGCAGCCAGTGGTCCACAGCAACTTGGAAAAAGAATCGAAAAGGACCATGACCAACCGATCACGCTATATGGCAAAAGCAAGTTGCAGGCAGAACATATTGTGCGTTCTTTTCAAACCATTCCGCATATCATTCTCAGGCCCACTGCCGTTTATGGTCCGGGAGAAAAGGACCTGCTTTCCGTTTTTAAAATAGTGAACAAGGGTATTAATCCGGTGTTGGGCAGAAATCCACAAGAACTCACTTTTGTCTACGTAAAAGACCTCGCCGAGCTGATTCTAGCGGCTGTAACATCGGAAGAAGAAAATAAAACTTATTTTATCACAGATAACGCAGTCTATGGTAAAACAGAATTCGGAACGCAGATCGCCAAATTTATCGACAAAAAAGTAATCACTATTAGACTGCCCTTATTTTTCGTAAAAGGAATTTCTTTTTTCCTTCAATACTTGTCTCAACTATCAGGAAAACAAAGCCCCTTGACACTCGAAAAATACAAGGAGCTCACTGCTCAAAGCTGGAACTGCAATGTTTCTGACACGTTCAAAGAATTAAAATACATGCCGGTTTACACGTTAGCGGAGGGAATCAGGGAAACAGCAAAATGGTACAAACAACATAAATGGATTTAACAATCAAACTAATAATTTAAAATAACGAAAAATGGATGCAATTAAAAAACCAAGTCCTGCCAAAGGCAAATTAGCACTTTTAATGCCAGGCTTGGGAGCCGTGGCTACTACCCTTATTGCCGGAGTGGAAGCGATTAAAAAAGGAAAATCACAGCCGATAGGATCGCTCACTCAGATGAGCACGATTCGTTTAGGCAAACGCACAGATGACAGAAATCCCTTAATAAAAGATTTTGTGCCATTGACAAAACTAAGCGACATTGTTTTTGGTGGCTGGGATATTTATGAAGACAATGTGTTTGAAGCGGCGATGAACGCGAAAGTGTTGGAGCCTCACCAGTTGTGGGATCTGAAAGCAGAGTTGGAGAAGATTAAACCTATGCCGGCTGTTTTTAACCAGGAGTATGTAAAAAATATTTCCGGAACCAATGTAAAATCAGCCTCGACTAAAATGGATCTTGCTTACCAGCTAATGGCGGATATTGAGCGCTTTAAATCAGAAAAAGACTGCGAGAGGGTTGTAATTGTCTGGTGCGCCTCTACAGAAAAATACATTGAGCAATCGGACATTCATCAAACACTCGAGCAATTTGAACTTGCTTTGAAAAACAATGATGACAGAATCCCCCCCAGTATGATCTATGCTTATGCAGCCTTAAAACTGGGGGTTCCTTTTGTAAACGGTGCTCCGAATTTAACGGTGGATATTCCAGCCCTAATCGAGCTTGCCAAAGAGACAAAAACACCAATTGCCGGTAAAGATTTTAAGACGGGCCAAACATTAATGAAAACAATTGTGGCTCCTGGCTTACATGCCCGCGCATTGGGAGTAAATGGCTGGTTCTCTACAAACATTCTTGGAAATCGCGATGGACATGTATTAGATGATCCTGAGAATTTTAAAACGAAAGAAGTTTCCAAGCTAAGTGTATTGGATGAAATATTTCAACCGGAGTCAAATCCGGTTTTATATGGAGATATGTATCACAAAGTAAGGATCAATTATTATCCTCCCCGTGGTGACAATAAAGAAAGCTGGGATAACATTGATATTTTCGGGTGGATGGGCTATCCGATGCAGATCAAAATTAATTTCCTGTGCAGGGATTCTATCTTAGCAGCACCTATCGTGTTAGACCTCGCTTTATTTAGTGATCTTGCAAAACGCGCTGAAATGAGCGGCATCCAGGAGTGGTTGTCCTTTTACCTGAAGTCGCCACAAACAGCTGAAGGGTTAAAACCAGAGCATGATATCTTCAAACAATTAATAAAACTGCAAAACACTCTTCGTCACATGATGGGCGAAGATCTGATCACACACTTAGGATTAGATTATTACCAGGAACTTGTTGAAATGATGTAATGCGCTTTTACAAATTCATAGCAACTTTTTTTGGTATCGGACACATAGGTAAAGGAGCGGGTACAGTAGCGTCTGTTTTTGTGTGTATGCTGTTGTATATTGGAATGAAATTTAGTTTTCATTCCGATAGCCTGCTCTTATTGTCTACCATTCTAATTTTTGCAGTTGGCACGTATACTTCGGGAAAAGTTGAAAAAAGTTGGGGGAAAGACAATAAACGTGTGGTCATTGACGAAGCACTCGGCATGGCTGTTACTGTACTCTTTCTTCCAATTAATTTATTTACGCTAATTGCGGGATGTATTTTATTCCGGTTTTTTGATATTGTCAAGCCTTTATACATACGTAAGCTGGAAAATTTTAAAGGAGGCTGGGGTGTAATGCTGGATGACCTCGCAGCTGGCATCTACAGTAATCTTGTGCTTCAGATCATAGGTTTCCTAATTACAAATCATTATGAAGATCTTCTTTAGAACTCAGTTTTCTTCTTTAGCGGCAACGGCAGTCGATTTCTTACTGATTATTTTTTTTGTGGAGATCCTGAAAGCACATTATACGGTCGCTGTAGTTTTTGGGGCGATCGCAGGAGCGCTGTGTAATTTTTTTATTAACCGCTTTTGGTCTTTTGAAGCAAGTAGTGGGGCGCTCAAATACCAGGGATTCAGGTATATTTTGGTGTGGACTGGAAGTGTCTTATTAAATGTAGGAGGTGTTTACCTGTTGACGGAATTTTTTATGATTAGCTACATTTTTTCAAAAATAAGTATTGCCGTGATTGTCGGGTTGTGTTTTAATTATGTTTTACAGAAAAGATATGTTTTCAGTACTAAATGAAAAAGTTTTCTCTCTATAAAACCTTTGTTATGTGTGCGTTCTTTTTAGGTGGCGCATTAGCGGCCCAAACCACACTGGTAAAGGGAAAAATCAGCGATGCCAGGACAAACGAGGCTTTACCATTTGTGACGGTATTTTTTGATGAGTCCGGCGTATCGACGCAAACGGATGAAAAAGGAGAATATACTATTAAGACCGAAAAGGAATACACGAAGTTAAAGATCATAACTATGGGTTATAAGCCGACCAGTCGTGAAGTAATTCCGGGCAAGGACCAGATCTTTGACATAAAATTAGTAGAAGAAGTAAAAGTGCTTAACGAAGTCACGGTTAACTCAAAAAAGGTTAAATACAGAAATAAAAATAATCCGGCCGTGGAACTGATTCGCAAAGTTATAGAGCACAAGGAAGAAAATCGTAAAGAAGGGTTTGACTATTACGAATATGAGAAGTACGAAAAAATCCAGTTTGCTCTCAGTAACGTCACGGAGAAGTTTCAGAACAGAAAGGTATTTAAGAAGTTCCAGTTTGTTTTTGAAAATCTTGACACCACGAAACTGGAAGGAAAACCAGTTTTGCCTGTTTTTCTGAAAGAGTCCTTGTCAGACATTCATTACCGCAAGTCGCCAAAGACAAAAAAAGAAATTGTTAAAGCAAATAAAATGGTAGCCTTTGAAGGGTACGTCGATAACCAGGGATTAGATGCCTATATGAAGTATCTCTACCAGGACATTAATATTTATGACAATACTATCACGCTCTTAACTAACCAGTTTATCAGCCCGATCTCTAACCTGTCTCCAACCTTTTACAAGTTCTTTATTTCAGATACTCTGATAGAAAAAAATACCTCTTTTATAAAACTGGAGTTTGTACCCCGTAATCACTCAGATTTTTTATTCCAGGGATTTATGTACATCACACTTGACAGTAATTATGCCGTTGCAAAAATCGACATGGGCGTGAACAGAGACATTAATCTTAACTGGGTAAAAGAACTAAAGATTACACAAGATTTTGAGAAAAAAGCAGGACAAGGATATACTCTGACGAAAGATGAATTTTCTGCGGACTTCGGTCTCACACAAGGAAAGATGGGCTTTTACGGACAACGTACAGCCTTTTACAAAAACTATGTGATCAACACCCCTAAAGGCGAAAATTTTTACAAAGGGGAGCCCGTCGTTTCGTCGGATAGTGCCAATTTCCGGGACAATGAGTATTGGAAAAAAAACCGCCATGAAGAATTATCAAAATCAGAGGCTGGTGTTTACGCAACGATTGATAGCATTAAGAAAGTGCCTGCTTTCAAACGCTCTTTGGACGTAATTGTATTATTAGTTGCCGGCTACAAAACAATTGGTCCGTATTTTGATATGGGACCTATAAGCACATTTTATAGCTTTAACCCCATAGAGGGGTTTCGTTTACGTTTTGGAGGAAGGACCACAACCACATTTAGCAAAAAAATAAATTTTGAGGCTTACAGTGCTTATGGTTTTAAAGACGAAAAATGGAAGTACTATTTGGGCTGCACGTATTCTTTAACGAAGAGAAGTATTTATGAGTTTCCAGTAAGATCTATAAAAGTCAGTTACCAAAGAGAAACAAAAATTCCGGGACAGGAACTTCAGTTTGTTCAGGAAGATAATATTTTGCTGGCCTTTAAACGGGGTAATAACAGCAAATGGCTGTACAATGATATTGCCAATATTGAATACCTGAACGAATTCAAAAATCACTTTTCATTCGCGTTCGGTTACAAGAATTGGATCCAAAAGGCAGCAGGATCTTTACATTACAATAAAAGGGATTATACCCATACTGATCTCGATCAAAATAATTTACAAACTTCAGAGGTTTCCCTGATGCTCCGTTGGGCACCCAATGAACAATTTTACCAGGGCAAAACATATAGAATTCCGGTTTCTTACAAAAACCCAATTTTCACTTTGCGTTACATCCAGGGCATTAAAGGATTACTCGGTGGACAATACGATTATCAGAATATCTCGTTAAACATTTCAAAACGCTTTTATTTTTCACAGCTGGGTTACACCGATGTAGTTGTGGAGGGTGGAAAAATCAGGGGTAATGTTCCGTTTCCTTTATTGACTATTCATCGCGCGAACCAATCGTATGCTTACCAACTGCAATCTTATAACCTCATGAATTTTTTAGAATTCGTGAGCGATCAATATGCCAGTATCAATATGGATCACAACTTTAATGGGTTTTTCTTTAATAAGATTCCGTTGCTGCGACGTTTAAAGTGGAGAGAAGCAATAACCTTTAAATTACTCTACGGTTCAATATCCAACACCAATTTTCCTTCAGCCACGAACGAGCTTTATAAATTTCCGGTAAACGATGATGGAACTCCGGTCACTTATAGTTTATCAAAACAGCCTTATGTAGAAGGCAGTGTGGCTATTGCAAACATTTTTAAATTTTTCAGGGTGGATCTTGTAAAACGATTTACTTACCTCGATCATCCTGGTATTTCACAATTAGGACTCAGGGTCCGCTTTAAATTTGATTTTTAAATTATGAGAACAAGTATCACTAACACAGCAACTCGGGAACATATGTCAGTACGGGACAAACTTCAAAAAGGTATTTATGTCATTATAAACCCTTTCGTAAAATTTTTGATCAGGATAGGCTTTACACCAAATCTTGTCACCTTAACAGGTTTTGTTTTAAACATTGGCGCAGCGGTCATTTTTATTTTTGGCGCGGAAGACGGAAACAGGAGCGATCTTTCTTATGTAGGCTGGGCAGGCGCTACGATCTTATTTGCCGGGCTCTTCGACATGCTCGACGGGCAGGTAGCCCGCCTGGGAAACATGTCCAGCAAATTCGGAGCCCTGTTTGATTCGGTTCTTGACAGGTACAGTGAATTGATCATGTTCCTGGGGATCTGTTATTACCTGGTGGCACATCATTATTTCTTAAGCTCCCTATTTGCTTTTCTCGCGCTCATTGGATCTATGATGGTTAGTTACACAAGAGCGCGTGCGGAAGGTCTAGGTATTGAGTGTAAAGGAGGACTCATGCAGCGTCCGGAGCGAGTTGTTACCATTGGCGTTTCAGCGTTATCATGCGGTATTGTAGCGCATTATATCGGCGGAGATTACAAATTATTTATTACGGGGCTGAATTTTCATGTGTTCGAAAGCATGTCGGTATTCACCATACCCATTGCTATCGTAGCCATCTTATCAAATATAACAGCACTAAAACGCTTGAACGACTGTAAAAAAGCCTTAGAGAAATGAAATTCGTAAGTATTCTTTTAAGTTTTATTATTTGTTTCATTGCTGAAAGTGAGGCGCAGAACTACACTGCAAAAAGTGTCAATATCTCAGACACCTTTCCGGTTCCTAAAGAGACAAAAGATCTGCTTTTCTATATCCAGCGGACACACAACAAAAACACCATTATGTATACGTTGAATTACAATACCGATAGTACTATTAACGAAAAGGAGCCTGTTAAAATCTATTGGATCCGTTATTCCGATAAAGGAGAAATTGCTCCGTTGTCTTACATCCAGCGTCATTATGCGTATGGGGTTGAATCCATAATGTCAGACGCCACAAAAAAAATATTTAAGCTCAATCTGGTATCTTATAAAAAGCGAACCATTTACCTAATGCGCTCTGAAACAGACAAACACTATCACGCGTATATACTCATGCAAGGTAAATTGGTTTACCTTGTAC
>CAZMHW010000161.1:0-7630 GCA_964566105.1 uncultured Akkermansia sp. | reverse complement strand
GAGTTCCGCGTTTTTACGCTGAACATCCTGCTGGGGATGAATCCCAATTCCTCCAACCGCTTCTCCATTTACCTCAATGGCAAAAATATGAATGGGAGAATCTTTTGCGGCAAATTCAATAAAAGCCCTGCCATTCTCATGCGAATAAGGATGAGGGAATTGATCCGTCATATTTTTTGCGATGTTGAAATTGTTGGCGTATTTCACCAGACTCTCCAGGTCGTTGACAGACCAGGGGCGTAATAAAAATTTCATGTTAGTGGAGAAGTTTTTAATTGTTTACCATCGGTTTTAAATTACTGTTTTTTATTCCGGAGGTCCAGTCAAAATTTTTCATGAGATTTTGCCGTAGGATTGTAAATTAAAGTTACAAAATATTTTTATTGAAATATTTTGGGACCAATTAAAAGTATGTTATTCAAAGGAAGGGTTCACCCAGAGCGTAGGGTGTTTAAAATGAGGAGTAACCAACACAAAATACAGGAGACATTGCTCCTGTTTTTTGTATATCAAAATTTCTTATTTGGTTTTAAGCGCGCAGCGATACTTTTACCGCCATCATACCTTTTTGCCCCATTTCGGTTTCAAAATTGACTTTATCGCGTTCTTTTACCTGTGAGAGGAGACCGTTGACATGAAAGAAAAGACTTTCCTGTGAACGCTCGTCTTTTATAAATCCGTAGCCTTTGGCTTCGTTAAAGTAGGTAATAATTCCTTTTCTTGCCGCATCTGCAGGGTCGGCCGCCATTTCCACGCGTGCACCCAGTTGAATATCTTCAAGATTAATTTCTTTCCGTTTATTGGGATCAGGAGGAGTGGACGATAAATGTCCGTTTTCATCCACATAAGCGATCATATCTTCAAAGCTCTTTCCTTTTTTTGAGTTGGCTTTGCGTTCTTCCCGTTTCTCGTCTTTCTCTTTACGCTTCTGTTGTTTCTTTTTTTCTTTTTCTTTTTTACTGTATGTTTCTTGTGATTTACTCATCGTTGCTTATTGGTTTTCGTTATACCTGTTTTTCACTTAGTATGAAACATACAGATATACAAATATACCAAAAAAGAGGGGCTTTTTACACTAATTGATCTTTAGCTTAATAATTACTTATGAATTATTTGAACTTTGGACTAAAACAGAAACCTAAATCCTTTTAATGACTCTGGCCGGATTGCCCACTGCCAGAGAATTGTCCGGTATATTTCGAGTCACCACCGCGCCTGCTCCGATCACACAACCTTTACCTATGGTAACACCGGGACAAATAATGGCGCCTCCTCCTATCCAACAATCGTCGCCAATAGTGACCCCTTTAGCCAGAGCGCGTGTTCTTCTGACATCAGACTCCATGGGATGAGTCGCCGCGTAAATATGAACAGAAGGGCCAATAAAAACATGGGAACCAATATTAACCCTTGCGGCATCTAACACCACACAGTTCACATTAAAATATACGCGCTTACCACAGGTGATGTTTGAGCCATAGTCACAGTGAAACGGAGCCTCTATGTACAGATCTTTTGGGGCATTGGGAATAAGTTCCCTTAAAACCAGTGCCCTTTCACTGTAGTCTGTGGGCAAGGCATGGTTAAACCGATGCAGAAGCATTTTTGCCCGAGCCCGGTCCTCAGCCAGCTCTTTTGTATGTGGAGAATAAAGTTCGCCACTCAGCATTTTTTCCTTTTCACTTTTCACGTTTATTATCTTCTATGGGGTCAATTAAGCACTGTTAGTTCTGTAACTCAGGATCCAAAAATACTTTAAGGGTATAAATTTAAATTCACTCACCTGATCTGCAAGGGAGTTTCTTAGAAATTCTTCTGTTGCAAAATTCTTTAACACCTGGTGAGCCGAACCATCGTCCAGCATCCTGTTCTGAAAGGTATTTCCTTCTGCATCCGTAAAAACGATTGGATGATTACTTCCTTCTACATAAGTATTATCCATTAACACCACCTGTGTACCTGGTTCTACCAGCGCATGAATTGTTTTATAAAAATGTAGCAGGTCCTGTTTCAAAATGTGACTCCAGATAAATCCGGCAAACAGACTGGAAAATTTTTGTTCCGATTTAAATGTGTAAAAATCCGCTCGCTTAAAAGTCAGATCTGAATGTTCAATTTTTTTTGACCTTGCAATTTCCAGCACAGATTGATTGATGTCGGTGGCAAGAATCGATTTAGCCGTTTCAGCCATAAATTTAGTCCAAAAACCAGTGCCGCAGGCTATTTCCAGTACTCTTTTTTCTTTAAAAAGATCTTTCAGAATTAATTCCGCTGCGGCGATATCTTCCTGTCGTTCGGGCTTGAAATAAATACGTTCGTATTCTTTGGCCCTTTTGTTATAATACTCTGTAAGGTTATTGTGCATTTACATTTAAACGAAATTACAAAAAAAAGGCAAAAACCTTCCGACTTTTCACCCTCGAAAGGAAGATGCTAACCATTGTCATATTTTTTTATGATAAAAACCTCCGGGTGGTTTTTGCTATTTGGTAACTTTGTATCCTATGAAAAAGCTAATTTTTCTTTTCGCGTTACTTCTATTTTTTTCCTGCAAGGATAAAACAGAAAAGATCAAACCTGAAACGGCTTCGATCACAGAATCCATTTATGCTTCGGGAATCATTAAAAGTAAAGACCAATATCAGGCCTTTGCCACAGTGAATGGCATTGTAGAATCCGTATTTGTAGCCGAAGGAGACACTGTAAAAAAAGGGCAAGCTATTCTTTCGATCTCCAACGAAGCACAGAAACTTGGAAAAGAAAACGCCGAGCTCGCCGCGCAATTTGCTGATCTGAATGCCAACCGAAATAAACTCACGGAAGCAAAACTCATGGCAGACCTCGCCGGAAACAAAATGAAAAACGACTCTGTACTTTATGGCAGGCAAAAAACACTCTGGCAACAAAACATTGGAACAAAAGTTGAATTGGAACAGCGTGAACTGGCTTACCAGAACTCCAAAACCCTATACTACTCGTCGTTGGTAAAATGCGAAGATCTGAAACGACAGTTAAATTTTAATGCCTCGCAATCTAAAAACAATCTGCAGATCTCCAGTAAACAAGAAAGCGATTTTACCCTCAAAAGCGAACTGAATGGGGTCGTGTATAGTCTTTTGAAATCAAAAGGTGAGATTGTAGGGCTTCAAACACCACTGGCTATTATTGGCGACGCTCATCAGTTTATTCTCGAAATGCAGGTAGATGAATACGATATTTTTAAACTGAAGCCGGGTTTGACTGTAATGGTTACTATGGATAGTTATAAAGGCAAAGTATTTGAGGCAAGACTAACAAAAATCTATCCCATTATGAACGAACGAAGCAAGTCCTTTTTGGTAGAGGCAGAATTTGTAAAAGCACCGGAAACACTTTATCCCAACATTACCTTTGAAGCCAACATTGTCTTGCAAACAAAAGACAAGGCATTACTCATTCCAAGAAACTACCTGGTAAACGATAGCCTGGTAATAAAAGCCAACGGCGATAAAGTACAGGTAACCCTCGGCTTAAAAGATTACAAAAAAGTAGAAATTCTTTCAGGCATAAACGCGGAAGACGAACTTATTAAACCCAAACAATGAGATTCAAACTCATAGGCGATGTCTCTGCTTCCCTCCTGCTGGCGCGCTGGAAACAAACGCTCGTGGCGGCCATAGGCGTTACGTTCAGTATCACCATGTTTATTGCTTTACTTGGCTTTATGTCGGGACTCAATGGATTGCTGGATGGATTAATTTTGAACCGGACAGCGCACGTACGTCTTTACAACGAAATAGAAGCTTCTAAAATTCAACCCATAGAATTGGCGAAACAATACAAAGGTCACTACCACTTTGTAAACTCCATTAAACCCAAAAATGAATTACTGGAAATCCGCAACAGCGGCGCGATTATTTCCGCGTTAAAAAAAGATCCGCGTGTGCTTGGTCTCGCGCCCAAAATAACGGCCCAGGTATTTTACAATGTGGGCTCCATTGAATTGACCGGAGTTATTAATGGCATTGACGTAGAAGCCGAGAACCGTCTTTTTGCCTTTAGTCAGTACGTGACTTCCGGAAATTACATCGATCTTAAAAATGTGAGCAACAGCATTATTCTTGGAAAAGCTGCCGCCGAAAAAATGATGGCGAACATCGGTGATGTCATTCAGGTTACTACCGTAAAAGGTGAACGTCTGCAGTTAAAAGTAGTAGGTTATTTTCAGTCCGGCATGCAGGAACTGGACAAAGTGCAGAGTTACGCGTCGATTAACACCACCCAAAAACTCATGGGAGAATCGAGCAGTTATGTTACCGACATCCAGATAAAATTAAAGGACATTCTTCTGGCGCCCTCTCTGGCCAAGGAGTATGCGACACTCTTTGATGTAGAAGCCCTGGACATCCAAACTGCCAACTCACAATTTGAAACAGGGAGTTTTATCCGCAGTTTAATTTCCTATGCGGTAGGTATCACCTTACTGATAGTAGCAGGTTTTGGGATCTACAATATTCTAAATATGATGATCTATGAAAAAATGGATTCCATCGCTATTTTAAAAGCCACCGGATTTTCGGGTAAAGACGTCAATCAGATCTTTATCACCATTGCTTTAAGTATTGGTATTTTCGGCGGACTCCTCGGTCTTTTATTTGGCTTCGGCGTTTCGGTGGCTATTGACCATGTACCTTTTAATACAGCTGCACTGCCTACCATAAAAACATATCCTGTAGATTACAATCCCCGCATTTACATTATCGGGGCCGTATTTTCGATTGTTACCACTTACTTTGCAGGGTATTTTCCCTCACGAAAAGCCAGCAAAATAGATCCAGTTATCATTATCCGCGGAAAATAATATGAGCACAACTGTTCTTGAGTCCAGTCATATCTCCAAGTACTTTCATGATCCTGTCACCATACAGGTATTAAAGGATCTGAATTTTTCGGTAAATAAAGGTGAGTTCATTTCCATTATCGGAAAATCAGGCTGCGGAAAATCCACCTTGCTCTACATTCTCTCCACCATGGATACCGACTACGAAGGAGATTTATTAATAGACGGCGTAAGTATGCGCGATAAAAAAGAAGCAGAGCTGGCCCGTGTGAGAAATGAAAAGATTGGATTTGTATTTCAGTTTCATTACCTGCTCAATGAATTTTCTGTACTTAAAAATGTGATGCTGCCCGGACTCAAACTTGGACTCCTGAGTGAAAAAGAAGTAGAACACAGGGCTTATGAAAAATTAAAAATTCTTGGCATTGAAAAGGAAGCATTAAAAAAGCCAAATCAATTGTCGGGCGGCCAAAAACAAAGAGTCGCCATTGCCCGGGCTTTGATTAATGACCCCATTATTATTATGGGAGATGAACCCACCGGAAATCTCGACAAAAAAAACAGTGAAGTAGTTTTTGAGATTTTTAAAGAACTGGCCGAAAAATTCAACCAGACTCTTTTGATCGTGACACACGATAACGAATTCGCGGCGCGCACACAGCGGATTATTGAAATGGAAGATGGCAAGATTTTAAGGATGTAATGCCCATAGCCCCTTAAGTACTGAGGGGTTAACCTAATCCTGGCTTGGTATTATTTCGTCATTCTGCCAACCATACAACTGGCGTAACTTTTTAATTGCAGTAATAACCCGTTTTCTTCGGTGGCTTCGGGGTATCCGAGTGCATGAAGCTTTTTCGTAAAAGCCTCGCGGTTCAGTTTTTCATCGTGCGTAATGGTTACCGAATCTTCTTCATGATTCACCAGCACATTTTCTACGCCTTCCATTTCTGAAAGCCGGGTCTTGATGGTATTTTCACATCCACTGCACTTTAAATTCGCGATGATTATTTTTTCGGTCTTCATGGTACTTCTTTTATACAAACAAAGGTACACAGCATACCGGCCATATGGCTGGGAAAATGTTATTCAAAAAAATGATTTAGATCAGTGTTGCGAAGAAGTACACGCCCGGAATAGAATCGGTTCTTGTTAAAATTTGATCAAAATATGCCGGACTGAAAATTTCCCCTCTTTTCTTTCAATCACCTGGAGTATGTGGTACCCGTATTCCGTTTTAAAAGGACTGGAAATTTCCATTAACTTCACCTGTTGGACTACGGCTTCAAATTCCGCCACAAAAGTCCCCATTTCCACATTACTGTAAATACCACCCTTCCCTTTTGTACCGGGGTCTTCAGAATAAATGTTCGCAAGCTCTTTAAAGTCTGCGCCGTTTAGCAATAAGGTGTGCAGGGAATCTATCAGTTGTTTCGCCTCACTTTCGGTGTGGCCCGAGGTCTGAGCCCTTGAAGAAAGACCTATCAACACTAAAATCAGAAGGAGGCAATTTTTCATTGTAGATAAGCGGTTTGTTTATCCAAATATAGTTGAATGCCCTTAGAAAACATAATCCGTCTCAGCCTCTGTTACGCAGGTGTGACCCTTTCTCCGTGATCGTTCATAAAAAAGGGGGCACACTCGCCCCTTCTTTCAAACGATCTGATGAACTACTTGTTTTTTTCCGCATCAGCGCAATCACATTCCACTATGTCCCATTTTTTCTTAAATGTAAATTTTCCATAGCCAGAGCCATTGTATGATTGGTATAATAAATAGGGAAACCGACGGCATTTACCTGAGATGTTTCCCCTTCTCACCATTTCCACTACAATTTCACGTCCTAAAATAGCGCCTGTAAGTGTATTTTTTTGAATGGCCCAATCAGGACTTACCGTGTAGGCACAAATAAAAGTAGAGTTATCATCCGATGGCATTTGCAGATTTGTAAAATATTCCAAAACATCTGCTTTTATAGCTTTGTCCGTTTTACTCAAGGTTTCTTTTGGAAATGCAAAAGCCGCCTTCTTCTGATCATCCAGTAACTTTTTCATTTGCTCTCCTCCTGCCGCGTTAATAAGTTCATCAGCTCTTTTTGCCGCTTCCTGTTTGTTCATGCTGAGTGTACTTTTATCCTTGGCCATTATTCTTATTTCAACATCAGAGGTCAATACATCAAAGGATTTTATCTTGTCATCCACCGCGCCTGTATAATCAAAAAGCACCAGAACTCCCTCTTCAATAAAAACAGCGGCACTGGCTTCATAAAACATATCTTTCCCGTAGTACCTGCGGTTCATTTCACCATTTTTAAAAATCCATATTTTAGACTTTTGAGCCCAATTTTTCTGTGTTTGTTCGGTATAAAACAAAATTTTATCACTTTTACTTTCAAAACCTTTAGCTGTTCCGAGAAGTCTGTTGTTTGCCTCATCGTAGGTTAAGTCCAGCTCATCCACTTTTTTAACGCCGTAGCCACTTGGTTTTTCAACTTCCATTTTCATTTCACTGTAATAATGTCCTGAAAAAGTTGCAGGATCTACCACAACGAGTTGCGCCTTCATTTGCGCGGTAATAAAGCAGGTTGTCAGGACTGAGGCCAGAACCGTTTTTTTCACATGTTTTGTTTTCATTTTTCTTTTTTTTGCATAAAAGTATCGGATAGAGGAAGACCATCTCTCTATCCGTTAGTGAAAACAGTTTTCGGGTTAGTGAAATTACTTTTAAGTTGAAGAGCCTTGCCTTCTTTTTATTTTAGATACAGGAATGACGTATCGTACCGTGATCCGGTTATGCCTCAAGGCATTAGAC
>CAZMHW010000160.1:5833-7630 GCA_964566105.1 uncultured Akkermansia sp. | reverse complement strand
ACATTGAGCCGTTTCAACTCTTCGGCAAAATAATGTGATGTACCTCACATCAAAGTTGTGCGGTATGTCCTTTTCATTTCTTTACATTCCATAGAACTTTGTGCCAGTAATAATTTAAACAAAATTAGAATGGCAAATTTTAAAATTCAAAAATCAAGCAGTACGGTAAACTGGACTGGTAAAAAAGTATTGGGCTTGCATACAGGGAGCATCAATATTGCAAATGGCTCTGTTGAAATTGCGGACAATCTTATCCGGAGCGGCGAAATTCAAATGGATATGTCTTCCATCGTTATCACGGACATTGACGACAAAAAGACACACGATGATTTTTTAGCGCACCTGAAAAATGATGATTTTTTCGCTGTGGATAAATTCAAAACTGCAAAACTTGTTATTTCAGGCTCAGAAAGAACAGAGAACAACAAAGTGAAAGTGGATGGACTGCTGACCATAAAAGACATTTCAAATCCTGTAAGTTTTATAGCCTCGCTTGAAATTTTTACGGATTTCATGCATTCACTTGGCGAAATTGTGATAGACAGAACGCTGTACAATATTCGTTATGGCTCCGGTAAATTTCTTCAAAACCTGGGCGATAATCTTATTCACGACGATTTTGTTTTACAATTCAAACTTGTCGCTCAAAAAAACTAAGTAATAACTCAAGATAAAAAAATAAGCAAAATGAAAAATATAATTAACCTAACAATCGCAATTTTTATGGCAGTTGGTTCAACTAACATACTGGCACAAACAAAGAAAAAAATGAAAGTGCTTTTTGTTTTAACCTCTCACGACCAATTAGGGAATACAGGCAAGAAAACGGGTTTTTGGATAGAAGAGTTTGCGACACCTTATTACTATTTTACAGATAAAAACATTGAAATAGTGGTTGCAACGCCAAAAGGCGGCCAGGCTCCAATTGACCCGAAAAGTAACGCGCCGGGTTTTCAAACGGAATCTACAAAACGTTATTTTACGGATGCAAAGGCGCAAAAATTATTGAGCAGTACGAAAAAGTTGTCTGCTGTTGATCAGGACAATTTTGACGCCATTTTTTACCCGGGTGGACACGGCCCAATGTGGGATTTGGCGACAGATAAAAATTCTATCTCATTAATACAATCGTTTTACAATCACAACAAGCCCATTGCTTTTGTATGTCATGGCTCGGCAGCGTTGGTAAATGTAAAAAATGCAAATGGCGATTATTTAATTAGCGGTAAAAAAGTCACCAGTTTTTGTAACACAGAGGAAGATGCCGTTCAATTGACCAAAGTGGTGCCATTTTCCCTGGAAAATAAATTGAAAGAAAGGGGAGCTATTTATGAAAAGGGAGCTGACTGGTCTTCCTTTACTATAACTGACGGATTGCTTTTGACAGGACAAAACCCACAGTCGTCAGAAGAAGTTGCGGAGAAGCTTTTGGATAAAATTAGCAAATAGAAAATGAAAAGGCGAAGTGCAGTTAAAGCAATTGTGTTAGCAAGTGTTTCAGGCACTTCGCTTTTATCAGTTGCGAATCAATCAACAGAAATAAATACAAAGAAAATGTGGAACAAAACAAAATTCACAAAACTGCTGGGAATTGATTTTCCATTAGTTCAGGGCCCTTTTGGGGGTGGTTTATCATCCGTAAAGCTCACAAGTACAGTTTCAAATGCAGGTGGATTAGGCTCGTTTGGCGGACAACCTTTTTCCGCAAGTGAAATTATTGAAACGTGCGAAGCCATAAGAAAAATAACCAACAAACCTTTTAGTATCAATTTATGGGTAAACGACAGAGATACGCGT
>CAZMHW010000160.1:4746-5823 GCA_964566105.1 uncultured Akkermansia sp. | reverse complement strand
ATTTCAACGAATTGGGTTTGCCAATTCCTGCAAGACCAACAAATCTTGGCCCAAAATTTGAAGACCAGGTGGAAGCAATATTTAAAGCAAAACCAAAGGTGTTTAGTTTTGTCTATGGTATTCCTTCAGCTGAAATTATGGCGAGGTGTAAGTCTTTGGGAATTCTAACCGTTGGAACTTCTACTACAGTGGACGAAGCAATTGCATTAGAAAAGGCCGGAGTGGATGCAATAGTTGCTACGGGATTTGAAGCCGGGGGGCATAGGGTTTCATTTTTAAGATCGGCAGAGGATTCTTTGACAGGAACGTTCTCACTTATTCCTCAAGTGGCAGACAGCGTAAAAATTCCCATAATTGCAGCCGGGGGCATAGCTGATGCAAGAGGGATAAAAGCTGCTTTAACTTTGGGTGCAGACGCAGTACAAATGGGAACAGCGTTTTTAGCCACGGAGCAATCCAACGCTTCACAAGACCATAAAGATAAACTATTTACAGGGGATGCAAAGTATACAACGCTTACAAAAGTATTTACCGGCAGACTATCCAGGGGAATTAGAAACAGACTTACAGAGGAATTAAGAGAGCACGAAGATTTATTGGCGCCGTATCCACTGCAAGGTAAATTTATGAGTTTACTTAAGGCATATCCCGCAACTGCAAATTCCAACTCAGACTTTAAAGCATACTGGGCAGGGCAGTCTGCGGCGTTATTAAAACACCGGGACGCTAAAGTCTTAATGGAAACATTGATAACCGAAATGAATAAGTTGTAACCCTCACGAAAGAAAATACAGCCATCAAAAGGTAGTTGATAAAAGTAGCGGTTTGCTGTCGCACTGATAAATTAGGTAATTGGAAACTCAGGTAAACCAAACAAGTGTGTTCCTTAAGAGTGGCTAATAATGTCTGTTTGCAATTTTTGTATTGTGTGAGTAAATGTTTAACTTAAAGCAACAAAACAAGGGCTGTATCGTACGCATTCCGCAGAGAATTGACAGCCGTTAGTGTTACAAAAAAATGAAAGTCCTTGCTTTTTTTCTCTCTCTCAGGGTGCTATCCGCGGCTTCTCACTCCTTC
>CAZMHW010000160.1:0-4736 GCA_964566105.1 uncultured Akkermansia sp. | reverse complement strand
CCATGCGAAAGAACAGAACTTTATAACACAGGAAAAAGCACTTCAGATCGCAAAACGCCACGGCCTTTACCCGCTGATAAAACTAAAAAACCGTTTAGGATGGTTTGAAGTAAATTGGATGGAGTGGGGTGGCGCTCAGGCAAAGCTGGACACTGCGGTGGCGGTATGGGAACTAAGTACAGGTAAATTAACCTACAGGGACTGGGGTAAAACCACGAAGCTGGGTAAGAAAGACCGCTGTCAGAAATGTAAATTCATAAACGGCTGTCACGTACACAGAACCCGAAAAGTCCGGATTAACGCCTTCACCGGGAAATTCCTGAAAATGGAAAAATCCAAAAAAGTCTCCGGAAATTACGAATAGGCAAAAGGACACGAAGCGGGTACAATCCGGGTATAAAATCTTAAAAAATTTTAACCGGATAAGCCACTTTTTGTATGTAAATTTAAAGCGCCCAAAGTCACCTGGTCCAATGAACAGTACTCTTAATAAAGCGCATTTATCTTTTGAAGAAAGAATTCTTACGATTACCTTTTATGAAAACACGGTGATCGACGTGGAAGATATTATTTACATTTATTGCTACGCTCAGGAGCAAGCTAAAGGCAGACCTTACGGGGTACTATTTGATTCTTCTCCCAAACACGAACTCACCGAAGAAGCGGTGGTTTATTTTGCCCATAGCAGTCACCTTCACAATGTGATTGCCATTGCTTACATTTCCAAAGACCTTATTTCCAAGATCCGTCTGAGTCTGCTTTTAATTTTTGAACGTCCGCCCCTGAAGCCAAAGTTGTTTGATGACGAAAACACGGGCTTTCTTTGGTTGAAACAACAATTGCAGCACGCTCCTTTGGTTTCCTGAGCCAAAAAGGGACTCAACTGCCCGGTAATTTTAAATCTCATCTCAACTCCTTACATTTAAGCCTAGTTTGGTAACGCGAAATCGGATGCATCCGTTTGATTATCACAAATCCAGTGTATGAAAAAGATCCCAGTAAGAAAGGTTCATTCCGGACAACAGGAGCCGGAGCTTTCCGGAACGTTTAGCATTCGCAGCGTGGAAGAAATTCTTGCGGGGAAAAACATGGTGCAGGAATTGCACCGGCACGATTTTTTTTATGTGCTCGTGCTTGAAAAGGGAACAGGTCAACATGAGATCGATTTTGTTTCTTATGAGGTCTGCGACCAGGCTGTGTTTTTTATGCGCCCGGGTCACGTACACCAGCTGGTGTTATTGTCGGGAAGCAAGGGTTACCTCCTGCAGTTTAAAAACGACTTCTATTATCCGAACGATGTATCCTCGGCGCAATTGTTACGCAAGGCCAGTAATAAAAATCTGTGTCAATTAAATAGTGATAGGTTTCAACGGATCCTTCAGATCCTCTTTGTTGTTTATAACGAGTACAAAGAAAAGCTGGAAGGTTACGAAGAGGTGATAAAGGCAAACCTGGGAATCTTTTTTATCGAGTTACTCCGACATCGTAAAAACAGAGATGCAGGCATAAACAAAATTACTTTGTACACGCAGGAACGTTTGGAAGAGTTGCTGGATCTGATGGAAACGCATATTTCAACACACAAACAGGTTTCCGATTACGCGGGATTGATGAACCTCTCGGTTTACCAATTAAACGCCATTACCAAAGAAGCGCTCGGAAAAACCTGTTCCGATCTTATCAATGAACACATCGTTCTGGAAGCGAAAAGATACCTCCTTGCAACTTCAGGGCAAGTGAATCAAATTGCTTTCCAGTTGGGGTATGAGGATGTGTCTTATTTTATTCGCTTTTTTAAGCGCCACACGGGAGTAACCCCGGATACTTTCCGGAAGAATTTTAAATAAGTCCCATTCAATTTCAGTTTTGTCCTATCCACCTGCTGTGCAGGTACAGTAATTTTGTGCCTGTAAAACCAAAATAAATTAAACATGAAAACAAAAATGAAATTAATCGCCTCCTTAAAGATCTGGACCGTTATTTATCCTTCCATTACCGCTTTTCTTTATTTTCTGGGGGAAACCTTATCCGTGTTACCTTTGTACCAAAAAACAGCAATACTTACCTTAGTGTTGGTGCCATGGATTGTTTTTGTAGGGGTGCCCTTTGTGGACATGATCCTGAAAAAAATAGCGCCGGAGTCAAGTAAAAAATAAAAAGGCAGGAGAAGAGATGAGATCCACTTACGATCCCTCGCGCCGCCAATTTATCAGTGGGGGCGTGTGGGGACTGACAGGTTTAGTATTTAATAAAAGTTGGAAAAGCATTTTAAAACCAAGACACATGGAAAAACGAAAACACTACGATGTGATTGTTGTTGGGGGAAGTTATTCGGGACTGGCAGCGGCCATGACCCTCGGTCGCGCATTGAAACAGGTGCTCGTTATAGACGATCATAAACCGTGTAACCGACAAACACCGCAGTCGCACAACTTTATTACACAGGATGGAAAAAGTCCCGGGGAGATCGCTGCTTTGGCACGGCAGCAGGTAGAGAACTACAGCACAGTGGAGTTTTTTGACGGCAGGGCAGTTCAGGGAGCAAAGACAGAATCAGGTTTTGAAATTACAACAGAGTCGGGACAAAAATTTACGGCGAAGAAACTGATCTTTGCCAGCGGTATTAACGACTTGTTGCCTGAGCTGGAAGGCATTGCAGAGTGTTGGGGAATTTCAGTGCTGCATTGTCCCTATTGCCATGGCTATGAAGTAAAGAATGAGCCTACAGGCGTCCTGGGAAACGGGGACTATGGTTTTGAATTCTCCGCATTTATTTCCAACTGGACAAAAGACCTCACTCTTTTTACGAATGGAAAATCCCTTCTCACAAAAGAACAGACCGCCTCATTGCAAAAACGGAACATAACAATTTTCGAAAAAGAAATCGCGAAATTGGAACACCGGCAGGGGTACCTACAACAACTGGTCTTTAAAGATGGAACGGTCCACCCGCTGAAGGCTATGTATACACACAGTCCCTTCACGCAGAAAAGCACTATCCCTCAAAATCTGGGTTGTTTTATAACAGAAGAAGGTTATATTCAGGTAGATGCACTGCAAAAGACAAGCATTGCAGGAGTGTATGCCTGCGGCGACAATACCACACGTCTCCGCTCTGTTGCTGTGGCAGTGGCTCAGGGAACAACGGCCGGAATGATGTTGGCAAAAGAAATGATTCTGGAAGAATTTAAAAGCTTTTAGGAAATTATCCGTCCAGACAAAGACGTATAATTCTGTTTCTGTTAAGATGTTTTAACAAGACATGCAAAAAGTGCCCTTAGCCGGAAAAAAATATACTGTAATTTTGGGTCATGAAAAGAAATATTGCCCTCTTTATTACCCTGTTCTCTCTTTATTCAAGCTTATTTTCACAGAATAAGTACGACAAAAACTTTTATTTGATCGATATCCAGCCGGACTTTGTGTTTGAAGCCAGCGATAAACACGATGTGGATTCTATCCTGAAGCTGTATCACGCAACACAGAACGACACCCTTCGTTTGTATTACCTGCGTGTGTTTGCCGAGGGACTCACAAACGAGTATTTGTGGACACGTTACAACAAATACCTTTACAACTGCAGCCTGGCTAAAAACGACAGTCTTTACAAATTCTATAAAGCCTGCGCCATCAATAACCTGGGTTACGAATCGCAATACATAAAAAATGATCTGGAGGCTGCTAAAAAAAGCTATCGCGAATCGTATGAGATTTTTAAGGAAATCGGGAACGGTAGTGGATTGGGCGTTGAGATCAACAATCTGGCCTATCTCTATCAGCACGAAGGCAACATCCAAAAAAGTGTAGAACTGTATACTGAGGCGGGAAATTTGTTTGAAAAGTTAAACCAACCCCTGGGTCTCACCAGTATTTACATTAATCTGGGAGATATTTATTTTAAAAACGAGGAACTCGAAAAGGCCGGTGAGTTTTTTAATAAAGCTCTGATCTATGCGCAAAAAGCGGATCAAAAACCGGCGATCGCCAATGTTTACAATCAATTGGGGGCCATTCATAACCGGAAAAAACAAACCAAAGAGGCAATTGTCTATTACAACAAAGCCCTGGAGCTTTACGAAAAAGATAAAAATTACAGCAAGGTGGCCCTGGTCAACATTGGTTTGTGTAACGCCTACATGAACAATAATGACAAGGAAAAATACGAAGCTCATGTATTAGCGGCGTATAAGAACGTCCTCTTGTCGTCTGACATGCAGGTAAAAGCAAAGGTCTACGACCGCATCGCTACACTGTACATCACAAAAAATGATTACAAAAGGGCTGAGGCTTTTGCAGATACCTCGTATCAATTCGCGAAGAAACTTTCTTATCCTGAACTGATGGCCGACGCGGCGGAGAACCTGAGTGAGATCTACAAACACAAAGGCGTGTATAATCTGGCTTATCAGTATTTAAAGGAATCCAAAACCATTCAGGACAGTTTGCACACCGATGCCGCGAAAAAATCCATCATCAAAAGTCAATACCAGTTGGAGTATAATAAAAAATCGATTGAGCTAAAGGCCGAGCAGGATAAAAAGGACGCCATCCGTAAGGCGGAGAAAAAACAGCAACAAATCGTGCTTGCCTTAACCTTACTGGCCTTAACCGTCATTGCCATTTTCGCTTTTATCGCCTCTAAGAATTACAGGAAAACAAAAAAACAAAACCTGATCATTGAACAGCAAAGGCAGGAGGTTCTTCTTAAGAACGCCGAGATTAGCAGTCAAAAGGCG
>CAZMHW010000159.1:1276-7640 GCA_964566105.1 uncultured Akkermansia sp. | reverse complement strand
AGACAGCCTGGTAGCCAAATGGGGTAAGGAAAGGATTGTGGCGAGGAAGTAGAATTTGTTTGCCTCCGACTTATAGCCCCTATTGATGTTTACCAGACCTTGTCGATTTTCGTCAACAGGATTCTTTATTTATGTGTTCAGCCCCTGTTGGTGTTTTCACCAACAGGGTATCCCTTTCACAAATTGATTACAAATCATTCCTGTTCTTCCACATATCAATCATTTTTGACCAGCTATAAAGAGTCCTTGATGTATTCAAAAAAAAGCAGGTAGTTTTGTTACGTAAGTAAAATTGTTATAACCAATTTGAATCAGTAAAAACCTTTTGTTTGTAGATGGTCAAAAGGAGTTAATTAGTAAAAGGAGATTGAATGTTTGTAGTAAAACTTTAAGGGATTGGCTTCCGCTGATCCCTTCAACTCCCGAAGGAATTTCAATAAACAAGCCTGGGTTTCGAAATTAAAAACTGTGTAAGCGTTTGATCGAAAATGCACGTCCTGAGCCTGACTTTAAATACTTCTCAAATTCATAGGCCTTGTATTTATCATAGAATAGCGATTGATGCGTAAGTTTAACAGGTAGTCTTGACGAAGTGTATTTCACTTCCCCCCTGCTATGCCGGATTAATCGTTCTTCTATGTCGCTCGTGCATCCAACATAATAAGTATTGTCAGCGCATTTAAGAATATAAACTGTCCACATGAAAACTAAACTAATAAAAAAAACCGATTACAATGTAACCGGTTTTAGTTTTTTTCGCCCAAGAGCGAAGGTCTCTTTCGCAACCTTTTTCGGACTTTGTCCGCCGAAGGTTGCTTTAGCGACCGAAGGCGGAGAAATAGGGATTCGAACCCCAGGTACCTTACGGTACAACAGTTTTCAAGACTGCCGCATTAGACCACTCTGCCATTTCTCCAGAGATGGCAAAAGTACTATTTTTTTTAGTTTTACAAGCGTATTTTCACTTTTTTTTTTTAAATTTATACTATTCCTTTTGAGCCAGCCTAAATATACACGCAAGTTCCAGTTACTATTGATTATCACGGTATTAGCCTCCTTCAATGTTTCTGCCCAGATCGATGCGTATTTTAGTTCCGGCAAATTTAATACGCCTTCTAATCAGCCTTATCTTGAAACTTATCTCACCATCGTTGGTAAATCTCTGGCAACCAAAACGGTAGATGATCAGCTGCAAAATTCCATTAACATCGAATTGAAACTGGTAAAAGATTCTGTGATTTATAAAGCAGCTAAATACAATTTAATCGGACCAACCTTTCCTGCTTCCGCTACAGCTCCTTCATTTATAGATAACCAACGCTATTCCCTGCCAAATGGATTGTATCAAATGGAATTAACCTTAAGAGACAATTACGATTCCCTTAAAAAACCTCTGGTTATTAAAAGCGTGCAGCTCATTGATTTTAATACAGAACGCATTCAATCTTCGAGCATACAGGCACTCGAGTCTTTCAAAAAAAGCATTAAAGAAAGTTCTGTTACCAAATGTGGTTACGATCTCATTCCTTATAATGTGAATTATTACCCGGAAACCACCAAAGAACTGGCCTTTTATTTTGAAGCGTATAACACCGATCTTTTACTCGGAGAAAACAAGGCTTTTGTGATGTCCCACTACCTTGAAATGTCAGAATCTCAAACCAAGCTAAATTCCTACGGATCTTTCAGAAAAATGCAAACAGCCCGGGTAAGTCCACTGTTAGCGAAAATGGACATCAGCAAACTGGGAAGCGGTAATTACAACCTGGTTATTGAATTAAAAGACGCCGAAAACAAAACGCATCTGCAACAAAAATATTTTTTCCAGCGTCTCAATCGCATGGTGGATGTGATTGCACTTCAAAACTACAGCCGCGAGCAAAACCTGGCAGAATATTTTGGTGCGTGCAACAACGTAGATACTCTTAAAATGTTTGTGGAATGTCTATGGCCAATAGCAGACGGCGTGGATAAGGAACGGGTGATCAATCAGTCCATAAAAAAAGACCCGGTGCTGATGAAAAATTTTATTGTGGATTTCTGGCAACGCCGCGCCGCTGATACAGCCAATCCTATCAAACTCTGGGCCGCTTATTACAAAAACGTGCAACAGGTTATGATCCTGTTTAAATGTGGTAAACAAAAAGGATACTACAGCGATCGTGGCCGTGTTTATCTGCAATATGGTCCTCCGAGTCAGAGGAGCACACAGAATAACGAAGCCAATACCTTTCCTTACGAAATCTGGCAATACTACCGAACTACCGATGCTACCAACGGACAATTTTTCAGTAACCGTAAATTTGTCTTTGTTAACAAAATGATTGGGGACGATTGTTTTATGCTTGTGCACAGTGATATGCGGGGTGAAGTAAATAATCCGAGGTGGCAGTTTGAACTCACCCGCCGGAACAACAATGGTATGGGAAATCCCGATAACACAACTCCTGCAGGCACGCAGGATAATCAATTCAACGATCTGTACAGTAATCCGCGTTAAGTTTTATGAGCGAAGTGAAAGTAGCGGTTGTCATTTTAAATTTTAACGGTAAGTATTTTTTAGAAAAATTCCTTCCCGGCATTATTCAACACTCAGCACCTTATCCTGTAATCATAGCGGATAACAAAAGCAGCGACGACTCCATCCAATATACCCGTCAACATTTTCCGCAGGTGCAGGTTATTGAAAACGACGACAATTATGGTTATGCCAAAGGTTATAACCTGGCGCTAAAAAAAGTAGAAGCGGAATACTACGTTCTGCTAAACAGTGATGTGGAAGTAAGTCCGCAATGGATTACCCCCATTATTGACCTGATGGACAAAGATCCAAAAGTCGCCGCCTGTCAGCCAAAAATTCTGGACTACAACAAACGAAATACCTTTGAATATGCCGGCGCTTCAGGCGGTTTTATTGACGCCTACGGTTACCCTTTTTGCCGTGGACGGATGTTTAACAGTCTGGAAGAGGATCTCGGGCAGTACAACGCTACCAAAGAAGTATTCTGGGCAACAGGTGCCTGTTTATTTGTGAGGTCCAGTGCATTTCATCAGGTAGGTGGACTCGACGATCACTATTTTGCGCACATGGAAGAAATTGATCTGTGCTGGCGCTTAAAAAATTTTGGCTACAGTGTTTTTGTTGTACCCGATTCAGTAATCTACCACATTGGCGGCGGCACGCTCAACAAACTGTCCAAACGAAAAACCTTTCTCAACTTCAGGAACAATTTAACGACACTCACAAAAAACCATCAACCGGAAAATCTGTTTATCAAAATATTTTACCGTATGATCCTGGACGGGGTGGCCGCATTTAAGTTTTTATTCGACGGACAACCCAAACATTTTTTCGCTGTGTTAAGGGCACATTTTAATTATTACGCCTGGCTGCCACGTATTTTAGCGGAACGAAAAAAACTTAAAAACAGTCCAGGGTTTAAGTTCACGCATAGCGGAATTTACAGAGGCAATATTGTGCTGGAGTATTTTGTAAAAGGCAAACGAAAATTTACCGACCTGACAGGAAACTTCTAAAGAATTTTATTGTTCCGCGATCATTTCTACCTGTGCAGAGTTTCCTTTTTTAGAAATAAAGTACAAACCCACAAAGGTAAACAGACCATTAATGAGGATCAGTTCGTTCCCAATCTTATAACCCGAAAACAAAGTTTGAGAGAGTTGTTTGAGCCCAAGATCCATGTGCAATTTCTTTTCATACCACTCGGGACTGCAACACACATCCAGTGCTAACACCAATAAAGGCGCCAGAATACACACGTACCAGATGAATTTGTCGTTGAGTATCCGTTTGGTAAGAATCCCAAAGGAAAAAAGTCCCAGTAAAGGACCGTAGGTAATACTGGCAAATTTCAGAATAAAGTCGATGATGAGTTTATCGTTGATCGCTTTAAAAATGAGCACCATGATAAAAAACAACACCGCGAAAGAAAAATGCACTTTTAAGCGTGTATTTCTTTTTTGTTTTTCCGTTCCTTCTTTTTTTCTCAGGTCCAGAATATCAATGCAAAAACAAGAAGTGATAGACGTAATGGCGCCATCCACACTTGGAAAGAGTGCGGAAATAAGAGCCAGGATAAAAATAATCCCAATCAGTCCACTAAAAGTATCGCCCAATGCTATTGTGGGAAAAAGATCGTCCGGAGCTACTTTAATTCCTGCCGAATCTGCGTAGAGGTATAGAATGCCGCCCAGAAAAAGGAATAAAAAATTAACCAGGACTAACACAACAGAAAAGGAAATAATGTTCTTTTGCGAATCTTTAATGGTTTTCACACTGATGTTTTTCTGCATCATTTCCTGATCTAAGCCTGTCATCGCAATGGCAATAAAAGCTCCGCCAAGGATCTGCTTAAAAAAATGCGACCCCGAAAGCACATCGGTGTTAAACATCCGTGTGTAGCCTTTTTCATTCATAAGGCTAAGGGCGCCCGAAAAGTCCATACCCATAGCTTTTACAATAACCACAATACAAATAACAAGACCCAAGAGCATCCCCGTTGTTTGCAGCGTGTCTGTGTAAATAATGGTTTTTACCCCTCCTTCAAAGGTATAAAGCAGAATCAGGATCAAAATAACAAGGGCCGTTAATTCAAAAGGGATACCCAAACGATCAAAAATAAAGATCTGAAGAATGCTTATGACCAGATAAAGCCTGGCAGTAGCGCCTACCAACCTTGATAAAATAAAAAAGAAAGCGCCTGCTCTGTGGGCGTTCACACCAAAGCGTTTTTCGAGGTAGGTATAGATAGAGGTAAGATTAAGCCTGTAATACAAGGGAATGAGCACAAAGGCTATGACCATGTAGCCAATCAGATATCCCAATACAATCTGAAAGTAAAAAAAGTTATTCGTGCCCACGCCACCCGGCACACTCACAAAAGTCACCCCACTCAAACTGGTACCAATCATTCCGAAAGCCACCAGCATCCAGTTGCTGTTTTTATTTCCGATAAAAAAAGATTCGTTGTTGGAATTTCTCCCCGTGATCCAGGCAACAAAAAGCAGCAGGACAAAGTAGGAAATAACCACCGTGAATAATAAAACAGGCGAAATGAATTTGAATAATAATTCTCACAAATTTTTATTAATTCCGTTAAAAAAGAGGCTTTTTCTGGAATAGTTCTAAACAATATCGACGTGGATAAATAGCTGTTTCTTAACTCAAAACAGGGTTCCAGGTACTCGCAATTTGAAAACACTTGTTGAATGAATACAGCAAATCGATCAAGAACATATAAGATCTGGTCAAAAATCTATGAAATAATCAAACAATAGCAAATTAGTCATGAAAATTCAAATTTAGTGTGGAACTAAAATTTAACGCGAACCGAATTTAGTTCTAAAATCTGACCTTACTTTTTGCCTACATCCTTCGATTACCGGGGCACGCCTGGAACAAGGTTCCCTCAAATAAAATCCAGCAAAAGCAAGACCTCATGGAATTTTAAACAATCAATGAAACTGTCGAAAGTGGCATTCAAAAAAACAGTTAAAAGAAAGGAATTAGCTATTTTAAAGTTATTAGCGCAAATAAGATCTAAGATATAGCGTAAGCCCACACAGAAGATCCGGCGCGTAGGCCTGTCAAAAATTGGAGCCGAGTCGGGGTGAAACGAGAAAACAAGGCTTTAGCGCTCCTGTATCTTCGGGGCGCGTAAAAGCCGTAGTTTTCCGTGAGGCGCGGGGAAAATATTTTTGACTTGATTTTTTGTTACTTTTTCATCTAAGGAAAAAGTAAGAGAAAAACTATAAAAACAAATAGAAAGACCATTTTATTCTTCCTCACCTTTTGAGTATGATCCAACATGACTATGCTCTGCCGTCAGAATCAGTGCTTTGCGAACTGACTTTAAATAACTACCTTGTGTTTTCCCGATCAAATCATGAAATTTTTATACTATTTATTCTTTTTATGTATTCTTTATAACTGCGCACCCTCCCGCTACGTCAAACCCTTGGAAAAGAAACAACGTGTTGCCGGTTTTTCGTTTGGCGGTCCACTTATTAAATTTTCAGGCGCTCCTATTCCACTCCCCTTTTCAACTCTTGGCTACGGTTACGGCGTATCAGGCAATACCACAGTTTATGGAAATCTGCATACCACCAGTTTATTATTTGGAAATTTACAGGGAGATCTGGGTGCTACACTTAACCTCTACAAAAAAGAAAATAAATTCGGACTCACCACCTCTCCCGCTCTGCAGTTGGCTTACAATATCAGAAACAAAACCGGCTTCAGAGTCTGGCCTTCCGCGGATCTGAATGCCTATTTTCATCTCACTCAAAAACCATCTTACATGTATGCGGGCATGAATGCCTGGTTCGAGTGTTCCAAAGTCAG
>CAZMHW010000159.1:0-1266 GCA_964566105.1 uncultured Akkermansia sp. | reverse complement strand
AACACCAGTTTGAATGTAAATACCTCGGTTTTGGAATTCCCAATTTGCCGGGAGTTGTTGACTATATCGGCATCTCAGGCAAAGGCAGTTTAGGCATCTATTATTCACTTATCCGGAAATTTTAAAATGAAACAGTTGCTTTATTTTAGTCTTCTCGTATCCTTATCCTCTTGTTTGAAGTTGGACAGTAACTTATACAACAACGATAATAAGCTAAAAGAATACAAATTCGACAATTACACCGGAGAGCAGGATTTTATTCTGGACGACACTTACGCGATTCCACAAAATTCCATTACACTTTTTAGCCTTTCTTCTAAAGCGGATAACGAATCGGAAGCTACGACCATAAAAGCCGTTTATATTGGGGACCCCGCCCGGATTGCCACCGATACCGTTATCTTATATTGCCATGGCAATAAATGGCACATGGATTTTTACTGGCAACGCGCCAAACTACTGGCTCATACCAACGGCAAAAACAGATACGGTCTGCTCATGATGGACTACAGAGGATTTGGTTTGAGCGAAGGTAAACCCACAGAAAATGGCATGTACGCAGATGTGGATGCGTGCATGAACTGGCTAAAAGAAAGAGGCCTGACCAATGAGCGTTTAATCATCTATGGATTTAGTCTCGGAAGTGCTTCCGCCTGTGAACTCAGTGCAAACCCAAGAAGCCTCAGCCCTTCAAAGCTGATTTTAGAATCTCCTTTTGGCAGCGCGGCCATTATGGTTCAGGATGCTTCGCTCCTAAATATGCCTGCAGACTATTTTACGGATCTGAAAATTGATAATGCCGAAGAAATTAAAAAAGTAAAACAACCCTTCCTGTGGTTGCATGGTACCAGGGACAATTTCCTAAATTACAAAACCCATGGGCAGGTGGTTTACAACAATTATGGTGGCACCTATAAAACAAGCTACCTGGTTGATGGAGCCGATCATGGCGAAGTTCCGAAAAAAATGGGATTTGAAACGTATTTAAAAACGCTTGGAGAATTCGTCCGGAAATAAATTTTGATTCCCACAGGTAACAAGAGATCAAACGAATTGGTGATAATTCGTGTTTTAAAACCTCTTAACATTTCACCCTAATTCCTATATTTGTAATCTTGGAATTTAGTTCAAAAATAATAGAACAGGCTGTTGATGCCTTTGCCCAGTTACCCGGCGTTGGAAAAAAGACAGCCCTTCGTTTTGTGCTGCATGTGATTAAACAGGACAAACAACAATCTGAAAATTTAAGCACACTCATTTCACAAC
>CAZMHW010000158.1:0-7669 GCA_964566105.1 uncultured Akkermansia sp. | reverse complement strand
CACCGCGACCGTATTGCTTTTTTACGCATCTGCTCCGGAAAATTTGAGCGGAACAAATATTACCATAATGTACGCGACAATAAAGAATTGCGTTTCAGCAATCCAACCGCTTTTATGGCTCAGCAAAAATCCATTATCGATGAGGCTTTCCCGGGGGATGTGATCGGTTTGTACGATGCGGGTAATTTTAAGATCGGAGATACACTCACGGAAGGCGCGAATTTTCATTTTAAGGGTATTCCAAGTTTCTCACCGGAATTGTTCCGCTACGTGACCAACAAAGATCCGATGAAAACCAAACAACTTCAAAAAGGATTAGAGCAATTAACCGACGAAGGAGTTGCCCAGCTCTTCACTAAAAAAGTGGATGGACGTAAAGTAATTGGTACCGTGGGAGCTCTTCAATTTGAAGTTATTCAACACCGCCTCAAGTCAGAATACAATGCAAGCGCCAGTTTTGACCAGATCAATCTCTACAAGGCTCTTTGGATCAGCAGCACCGATAAGAAAAAACTTGAGGCATTTATGCAGGACAGGAACGCCCACATTGCTTACGACAAGGAAGACCGTCCGGTATTTTTAGCCGAAAGCCCCTGGTTACTGCAAATGGCGCAGGAAAAATTCCCCGACATTCAGTTTCATTTAAAGAGCGAGTTTTAACACTAAATTTGACTCTTTTTCTTTTTTTCTCTCCTTAGCTCGGGAGGGCATTTCATACCATTGTTAATTCTTGGCACAGAGCTCTTAAATTAACCAAAATCACCCATTATTATTTGAATATATACCGTATTTATGGTATTTTTGTCCTCTAATTAGATTTAGTCTAATTAATTTTATTATACAACTCATTTAAAAGCAAAGAGTTATGATTACAGTATCTGAAAATGCAAAAAACCACGCCCTTAATTTGATGCGGGAAGAAAACCGTCCCGCGGACTCATTTATTCGCGTTGGGGTAGAAGGTGGCGGTTGCTCCGGATTATCCTACAAACTGGAGTTTGACAACCAGATGAAAGACGGTGACCAGGCCTTTGAAGATAAAGGTATTAAGATTGTGGTGGACAGAAAGAGTTTTCTTTACCTGGTTGGAACAGAGCTGGAATACACCGGCGGGTTAAATGGTAAAGGATTTGTATTTAATAATCCGAATGCGTCTCGTACCTGTGGTTGCGGGGAAAGTTTTTCTGTTTAGATTAAAAACAGACACAAATTACACGAATGAACACGAATTTTTAAGCACATCAAACGGTAAAAACTGTTTAGTGTAATTAGTGAAATTCGTGTCTAAATAGACTAAAATGGCTGAACAAAACGAAATTCTAGAAGAGCACATTAACAGCGAATACAAATACGGTTTTACCACCGATATTGAAACGGATAGCTTTGCAAAAGGACTGAACGAAGATGTTGTAAGAGCGCTGAGCAAAAAGAAAAACGAGCCGGAGTGGTTACTGGAGTTCCGGTTAAAAGCATACCGTCATTGGCTTACAATGCCAGAACCCGCCAACTGGGCTCACCTGAATTATCCAAAAATCGATTTTAACGACATTATATATTATTCCGCTCCCAAACAAACACCGAAATTAAAAAGTCTCGATGAAGTGGATCCTGAGCTGTTAAAAACCTTCGAAAAATTGGGGATCTCTCTCGAAGAACAGAAACGCTTAAGCGGGGTGGAATCTAATATTGCGGTAGACGCGGTGTTTGACAGCGTTTCGGTAAAAACAACTTTTCGTGAAACGCTTTCCGAAAAAGGAATCATCTTTTGTTCTTTCAGCGAAGCAGTACAGGAACATCCTGATCTGATTAAAAAATACATGGGCATGGTAGTGCCTTACACCGATAATTATTACGCGGCATTAAATTCCGCGGTGTTCAGTGATGGATCTTTCTGCTATATCCCAAAGGGCGTGCGTTGTCCAATGGAGCTGTCTACTTATTTCCGTATCAACTCCAAAGGCACTGGTCAGTTCGAAAGAACATTGATAGTGGCCGACGAAGCGAGTTATGTGTCATACCTGGAAGGTTGCACAGCGCCTGTACGTGACGAGAATCAATTACACGCGGCAATTGTTGAAATTATTGCGCACAAAGATGCGGAAGTGAAATACAGTACCGTGCAAAACTGGTATCCGGGAGATAAAGACGGCAAAGGCGGCATCTTTAATTTTGTGACTAAACGTGGTATTTGTTTAGAAGACAATTCGAAAATAAGCTGGACGCAGGTAGAAACTGGTTCGGCCATTACCTGGAAATACCCTTCGGTAATTTTAAAAGGGAACAACAGTGTCGGTGAATTTTATTCGGTGGCTGTAACCAATAACAAGCAGGAAGCAGATACCGGTACAAAAATGATCCATATTGGCAAAAACACGCGTAGCACTATTATCTCAAAAGGAATCAGCGCGGGTTTTAGTAACAACAGTTACCGCGGCCTTGTGCAGGTGCGTAAAGGAGCTACTAACGCGCGTAACTTTTCGCAATGCGACAGTTTGTTAATGGGCGACAAATGCGGCGCACATACCTTTCCTTACATTGAGATTAAAGATAAAACCGGAACCGTAGAACACGAAGCAACTACCAGTAAAATTGGCGAAGATCAATTGTTCTATTGTAAACAAAGGGGCATTGATATGGAAAAAGCCATAGCTCTGATTGTAAATGGATATTGTAAAGAAGTGTTGAATAAATTGCCAATGGAGTTTGCGGTGGAGGCACAAAAATTACTGGCGATCAGCCTTGAGGGTAGCGTGGGATAAAATCGTGAATCATTCGGAAACATATCGGTTATCTAATCACATCATAGTAATTACCATTCTTTTGTCGTTTGGCCTGAGCTGGTATTTTGTATGGAATCCTTCGGCAGCAAATGTGAACCTGATGGGCGGAGATGCCAAAGATTATTATTCGGGACTGGTTTCTGTTTTTATTACACACGACTTCACGCATCAGGCGGGTAAGGACTGGTTTCTTTTAAAAACATCTACAGGAACAATCAATGTTCATCCCATAGGCGTTTCGTTATTATTACTTCCGTTTTTCGCCATCGCTTGTTTATTTGCTTTTGTTTTTCATTTACCTGTAGATGGTTACAGTCTTCCGTTTCAAATCTCTACCGCGGTAGCGGCTATGTTTTACGCGGTCATCGGACTTATCTACCTCAAAAAACTGTTTCAGCTGCACCAAATAGGCGATGTAGTTTCGGCCATTATTTTATTACTTGTCTTTTTTGGAACAAATCTTCTTAACTATACCATCGTGGAAGCCGGAATGTCGCATGTATATTCTTTTGGACTCATTTCTGCTTTTTTGTACCACAGTTCCAGTTTCGTTTTAGAGAAAAAAAACAGAAATCTTATTGATGCTTTTCTCATTTTCGGACTCATTTTATTGGTGCGCCCTAACAACGTATTTATTCTTCTTACTGTATTTATTTGGTTTAAAAGTCTCAAAGAATGTAAGCTTTTCTTTGCCGGCTTATTCCGTAACAAAGTGTTTTATTTATCCGTTGTCTTGGCCACAGCAATTGTGTTGATGCAGAGTCTGGTGTGGTTTATTCAGAGCAATAGCTTGTTTCACAATACCTATAAGGCGGATGGTTTTTATTGGTTAAATCCCCACGTGTTTAATATGCTCTTTGGGTTTGACGGAGGTTTTTTTATTTACACACCTCTTTGTTTTCTTTTCCTGCTAGGTTTGTTTTTTATGTTTCGTGAAAATAAATTCTCGGCTATTGCCGCTGTTTTATTTTTGGCGATACTTTTCTATTTTTTTGGCAGCTATTGGGCCTACACCTATTTTGATGGCTTGGGAATCCGGGTGTTAGTGGACTATTACGCTTTATTTTCATTTATAGGGGCAAAATTTTTTGTACATCTTTTAGATAAACACCTGGCCTATAATCTGGCGACTCTGGTAGCTAGTTTTTTTATGTTTGTTAATTTAATCTACTGCTATCAATCCAACAGGGGTATTTTACTCAGGGCCGGTATGACCTACAACAAATGGAAGTATGTATTTATGAGAACTGGTCCGGAGTTTCAGAATTGCCTGGGCGGAAGTAATGAATTAACGCCTTATTCAAAAGAGGAACAAAAAGTAGTGGCGTCAAAAAAAGTAGATTTCGAAAGCCCTTTTGATTATTCTCAGAAGGATTATGGTGTAACCGTCGCTTTTGATAGTATTAATTTTAGTTCCAACCGCATCCGTTTAAAAATTGAAGTTGCCCGCAAGGAACTTTTTGCCAATGCAAGCAAGGACGCTATTATTTGTATGTCTCTGGAGGATAAAAACTCACACACCTGCAAGGCTTTTGAGCAGTTTAAGCTAAACGAAACACCTTCGGTAGACTGTTGTGAAAAGAAAGAATATTCCTACACCACAAACATGAATGCGAACTTTCAGCCTGGCGACAAATTAGGGGTGCTTTTGCTGAATGTTGAGAAACAGCCGTTTTGGGTAGATAAATTTTCAGTAGAGATCTATAATTACAATTTTAAAATAAATTAAAAACAGAAGTCACTCACTAAAAGTGATTTCACAACTAGAAACAAAATGATCACAATTAAAAATCTGCACGCATTCGTTGATGGCAAAGAAATTTTAAGGGGAATTAATTTAGAAGTAAAAGCCGGAGAGGTGCATGCCATCATGGGACCAAACGGATCGGGTAAATCTACTTTGTCGAGTGTTTTGGCGGGAAAGGAAGAGTACGAAGTAACCGAGGGTGAGGTAATCTTTAATGGTAAAGATCTCCTGGAGATGCCGGCAGAAGACCGCGCCCGCGAAGGACTGTTCCTGGCTTTTCAATACCCGGTGGAAATACCTGGCGTAAGTAATATTAATTTTTTAAAGACCGCATTGAATGAGATTCGTGCCTATAAAGGACAGGACCCAATCGAAGCAAAAGATTTTCTGGCGCTTGTAAAGGACAAACAAAAACTGGTAGAACTGGACGGGAAACTGGCGAACCGCAGTGTGAACGAAGGTTTTAGCGGAGGAGAGAAAAAACGCAATGAAATTTTCCAGATGGCCATGCTGGAGCCGAGTCTGGCTATTCTCGATGAAACAGATAGTGGATTGGACATTGACGCGCTGAAGATCGTTGCTAATGGTGTAAACAAATTAAAAAACGATAAACGCGCGTTTGTGGTAATTACGCACTACCAGCGTTTGTTGGATTACATCGTTCCTGATTTTGTTCACATTTTATATAAAGGTAAGATTGTAAAATCAGGCGGAAAAGAACTGGCTTTGGAACTGGAAGCAAAGGGGTACGACGAGATTAAAAAACAGTTTGAAACAGAAACGATTTAATAAATAGCCGCAGATTTCTCTGATTTCGCAGAAATGGAGTCAGTGTAATCTGTGTAATCAGTGGCAAATTATGGTAATTGAAAAATCACATACAGCTCAAAACATCATCGAAAAAATCTCAGCAAGCGCTGCAAAGGTTGGATTCATTAACGATTCCATCCTTACAAAAGCATTGATGTATCTGGAGAATACAGGCATTCCCAATAACAAACACGAAGATTACAAGTACTGCAACATGGATGCCCTTCTCAAAAAGGAATTTAAAAATGTGGAGCAGAAGTTTGTTTCTGTAAAGGAGATTAATTCTTATAAACTCGACGACACAGTTACGCTGGTGGTGCTTAACGGAAATTATTCAGAATCCCTGAGCGATAAAATTATCCTCAAAGGACTTCACATCAATGCGCTTTCAAATCTTGATAAAGAGGGTAAAGCGAGAATTTCCTCCCAGGTGGATGTGGAAAGTGATGCTTTTATAGCCTTAAATACAGTTTTCAGTTCGAACGGATTTCACCTGAAAATTGCGAAAGGCGAGAGCTTACAAATTCCAATTCACATACTTTACGTGTCCGAATCCGAATCCGAAGCCATCGTCAACACCCGAAACCTGATTGAACTCGGAGAAAATGCGGAAGCCACAATTATTGAGGAACAGTTAATTCTGGGAAAAGGAAAAGTATTTACCAATTACCTGAGTGAAAAGTACGTCGCACAAAACGCGAAACTCAACTGCGTCCTGTTTCAAAACGAGGGAGCTCAGGGTTTTTCTGTGAACACCAACCAGGTGAAAGTGGAGCGCGACGGACACTATGACAATACCACCATTACACTCAGTGGGCAACTGGTTAGAAACAATCACCATGTGGTATTGAATGGACAAAATTCACAGGCACACCTCAATGGTTTATTTTCTTCAATGGGAAATCAATTGGTAGACAATCACACACTGATGGATCATCAGGTGCCGCATTGCGAAAGCAACGAACTTTACAAAGGCATTATTAATGATAAAAGCACAGGAGTGTTTAACGGTAAAATCTTCGTAAGAAAAGACGCGCAGAAAACAAATGCCTACCAAAGCAGTAAAAATATTTTATTGAGTGATGATGCCACAATCAATACCAAACCGCAATTAGAAATTTATGCCGACGATGTAAAATGTTCGCATGGAACTTCTACTGGTAAAATTGATGAAAGCGCCATGTTTTATCTGAATGCCCGTGGCATAGGCAAAGAAAGTGCCCGGAAATTGTTACTAAGTTCTTTTGCTCAGGAAGTCATCAATAAAATTGAAGTGGACAGCCTGAGAGAAAAAATAACTCATTTATTTGAAAACGAAATTTAAGTGATTTCTACCGATAGCATACGCGCACAGTTTCCCATCCTGAAACAACAGGTAAATGGGGCAGATCTGATCTATCTGGATAACGGAGCCACCACACAAAAACCTTTGCGTGTTATTGATGCTATGTCGGAGTATTACAAAACGACTAACTCAAACATCCACCGGGGTGTGCATACCCTCAGCCGGAAAGCCACCGATCAGTTTGAAGCAGCCCGAAAAACCATTGCCGCACATTTTAATGTTGTCAATGATCAGCAATTTATTTTTACAGCTGGAACTACAGATTCTATCAATATAGTAGCCGAAGGTCTTGCTAAAAATTACCTGAAAAAAGGGGATGAAATTATTTTAGCAACCTACGAACACCATTCCAATATTTTGCCCTGGCAACTTTGGGCTGAAGCAAATGGCGGCGTACTGAAAGTTATACCCTTAAGAGAGAATCAAAGTCTGGACTATGAAGCTTATGAAAAGCTTATAAATACACAAACTAAACTCATTGCCATCACACACGTCTCTAATACCCTGGGTTTAATTACCGACCTGGAGAGGATTAAGAAAGGAGCCGCTCAAAAAAACATTCCGGTTCTGGTGGATGGCGCACAGTCGGTTCCGCACATGGCAGTGGATTTAACCGCCCTTGATGTGGATTTTTATGTCTGTAGTGCGCACAAAGTTTATGGTCCCACAGGTGTGGGTCTTTTGTATCTTTCTGAAAAGTGGTTAAAAGACTTGCCATTGGCCCGGTCTGGTGGTGGTACCATCAAGACGGTATCTTTCGAAAAAACAGAATATGTGGAAGGGGCTTTGCGTTTTGAGCCTGGCACGCCCAATATTTCAGGCGTTATCGGTTTTGCGGAAGCCATTCAGTTTGTGAACGAAATTGGCATGCGGCAAGTTTTTGCGCACGAACAGGAATTAGTGCAATACACCCAGAAACTATTGAAACAAATTCCGGAAGTGATGGTTTATGGCGAAGACGACCACAAAGCGGGTGTTATCTCATTT
>CAZMHW010000157.1:2454-7670 GCA_964566105.1 uncultured Akkermansia sp. | reverse complement strand
GAATAGAAGCTGTTTTAGAATTGGAGTTCAGGTCCACCACACTGATAGCGTTTGCATATAGATCACTTACGTAAGCTTTTTGATTGCTTACCTGCAGAATATAACGCGGAGACATCAATCCGTTTATTTGTCCCGTTTTTTTGAATGCATCATCACACACAAGAATCTTTCCCGAATTATTTACTACCAGGTAGTACTTTCCGTTGATATAAGTCAAACTTTGCGCTACATCGCCCACCGACGAATTATTCTGAGCCTGGTAAAAATTTTCGACTACACTTGCATTACCTGGATCATAAAGGGAAACCGAGGCATTTCCTGTGCCATAGTTTCCCTCGTTGACTACATACACTTTTTTTACCTGAGTTAATTGAACCTCCTGTTCTACCGCAGGAGTGGGTTTATCTTTTACACAGGATTGCAAAAAACAAACAAGTACAGGCAGTATCCAATAGTTCCTCATTAGCGTTTTTCTTTTTAGTTTTTGATGATTTTCTTCATGCTTTTCTGCGTTGCGGATGACGTCTCTAAAAAATAAACTCCGGGCTGCAAATCACTCACATCCACTAACAACAGATTCTGATTTAATTTTTCCTGCCTGATAACTTTACCGCTCAAATCACGCAGCAGTATTTCCAGAGTTTCTTCTTGTGTTGAATTACGAATACTTAAAAAAGAAGTGCAGGGATTCGGTGATACAATCACCTCCTGCTCCTGATTATTCTCAGTCAGACCTACCGGATTAGGAGCTGACGTGCCGAAATTATCCAAAGCAAAAAAGAGTGGTGTATTGATTCCAAAAGCGCCGGTATCGCTGGAAAGCATATGAAACTGAATACTGTCTACCGTTCCAAGAATACTGGTGTTTACAAACGACCAGCTATCCAGAATAAAATCCTGTGCGTTATTTGTAAAAGTGAAATTGGCAAGAAAGACTTCCACACTATCGTTTTTCAAAACACCGTTATGATATCCCTTAACAATGATTTTGAAAAAATCAGGATAAGATCCCTGTGGAATAGTGGTGCCTGATCCCGTGCCGGTAGTATCTCCAAATTTCCTCGAAAACGCATCTCCCTTAGCCATGGCATTATAAGCATAAGTTGTATTTGTTACATAGAAGCCCGTCACTGTATTATGCGGAGCACTCAGTTTAATAGTCGCGCCATCCTGCGCTACAACGTAGGTAGCGGAATTATTGACTCCTTTTAACGCGCGTACACCGTACAAATTGGAAAATCCGGCTGTTACGGAATCGTACTTATTGGTATAGGAAAATCCACCACTCCAGAAAGAGAAAGAAGAATTCCAGTCGTATTCGAATACAGCATTGCTGGTTTGGAAAGGGGTGCTGGTAGTAGGACTGTAAGCCGAGTTAGCAGACAGGCTGAAGGTTTCGAAATCTGCAACTGTTTGCGCGTTTAACATGCAGGTGCTCAGAGCAAGAGACAAAATAGTAAGTGTTTTTTTCATAATGTTTTTTTAGTTCGTGTTTTTGGTTTGTAAAGTCAGCCCTATTTCAAAATTCCTCAGAGGCATGGGCCTGCCGGAAAGGACAGTATAATTTGTGTTGAATAGGTTATTGCAGGCGACAAAGCCAGTGACTTTTATTTTTTTAAACTCACAGGTATAATTGCTTCGGAGCGAGGACACCTGGTAAGGATCCAGCCATTGTGTATTATCAGTAGTGGTAAAGCGATAACCGCAATACTGATGATACAGAACCAATTCCGCCTTATCATAACCCACAGAGAAATTACTATTTACTGTATAGCGGGGTGTATATATAAGTTGTCTGTTCAGGGTATTTCCATTCTCCTGTTTATCGGCAGCCACGGTTGAGAGAACATAGGCACTCATAAGAGAAAACCCGGCCCTGAATTTATTTTTCCTGTAATTAAGTTTCCAGCTTGTTTCAGTTCCGCGACTCCAGACTTTCTGTACGTTAACTGCTTCGGGATAACCGCCACCACCCGGAATCCAGGAGATCCAGTTTTCGATATTCCGGCTGTAGCCGGCAAGTGAGACAAAAATAAAAAAGCGTTTAACCTGTTTCTGGAAGTTAAGCTCCCCTTCATAGGTATAGCCTTGCTCGGCTTTTAGTTGCGTATTACCACCCCGCAGCCAATACAATTCGTTAAGTGTTGGCTGACGGTAGACCCTTGCCGCGTTGAGTTTGGCGCCAATGTGTTTTGTGAGTTTATAATCTAACGATGCGTTACCGGTAACAGGTAAAGTACCTACACTGAAGTATTCCGCACGTACTGAAACATACGTATTCAATTTTCCCTTCCACAAAAGAGATTTGTTACCAAGTACAACCGAAGTTCTGCTCAGGCTTCTGTTGCCGGAATAATTATCGCTCATTGCCTCACTGTTCGAATAACTGAAGGAGAAATTTAATTTTTGATTTTTAAGCCAATCGACATAATTTTCATTTTCGATCATCGCCGTGCTTACTTTACTTTTTGAGTAGAGTGCGAGTAAACTGTCATCGTAATTAATCACATCTCTGAAATACGCAGCTTTAATCACCGATCTGAAATTGCGCTGCACATAGGTCCAGTTACCTGTAAATCTCATGGCTTTATCTTCCTGGTAGGTTTTACTTTCCGACTGATAATTGTAAGAAGGCAGTCTACGGTTATTGGAATTGAGCCATACATTAAGAGTTAAAAGCTGTTTTGCATTAATCAGGAATTTAAACTCCTGAAGCAATCCTTTAAAATCATAAGCAGCATTTTTTTGTTTTTTTATGGGATTTTCTTTGTCTAACGTATCTCTGTAGGCATAGTTGTTGGCGGCAGAGTGCATGTAGAATTTACTGGAGGATACAAAACGTTTCCTGCTCACCAAAACATTCGCCGAAGTCTTTAGCAGTCCATAACTTCCGGTTCCTAAATTAATAGCACTCTGAAGTCCCTGGCCAAATGCTGTTTTAGTATCCAGGTGAATACTTCCACCCATGGCTCCACTTCCCCAGTTAGAAGAACCTCCTCCGTACTCCACACTTACATTTTCAAAAAGCACTGCCGGCAAGAGGCTAAGATCCGCCTGTCCTAACATGGCATTCTGCAAATTAAAGCCATTCCACATAACAGAGGTTTGCGACGCGTTGCCCCCCCTCAGCGCAGTGGTAGAAAGCGCTCCGGGCCCATAGTTTTTAATGTAAACAGACGAATTATAAGCGAGCAGATCGCTAATGGAATTAAATTTAAATTGTTCTCTGACCAGTGAATCTACCTGCACCGTCTTTTTCCCGATCTGAGCCAGTGAGCTTTTATGTGCATTCACTTCCACGGGTTTTAACGACACGGTATCCTGGGCTTTATTTTTATACGAGACAAAAACAAAACACAGAATACACAGAGGTTTAACAGTACGCGCTAAACCATAAGCCAGTCGCTTATTTAGTTTCCACATCAATTGAATGAATAAATTACACGTTTTTGGCCCCATCTCCCGAAGGCTTTAAACATTGTGTATCCGGCAGGTCTTCTGACTTATCCTTACCCTGAACGCCTTCCCGTCACAGAGACAGTGGCTATTGATTGTTCAGGGGTTCTTAAAGGACTCACAGCAGCGGGTACTATTAGTGAATTTCACACTATTCCCTTTTAATCTTTTGCTAAGCCTGTCATTTTTTCTGACAGGTTTCAAAAAAGAACCTAATACGCTGCAAATATAAAAAATACCTTTTATTCTAAGAATTTATTTTTCTTTGTGCTCAAGAACATATGGACAACTCTCAAAAAATAGAATTAATAAATTACCTGAGCACGTTTATTTCCGACAAACGAAAAGCGCGTTTTGACGAAGTCATCACGCATCGCATCAAACACTTAAGAATAGTGCTCGAAAATGTTTACCAGGGACACAACGCGAGCGCGGTATTGCGCAGTTGTGAAAGTTTCGGTATTCAACATGTGCATTTTATTGAAAATAAAAATCACCTGAAAATAAGTGACGATGTGGCCATGGGAAGCAGCAACTGGCTGAGTATTCACCGCCACAACAAATCAGATAACAACACGGTGGAAGCCCTGATGCATTTAAAAAGTCTGGGTTACAGAATTGTAGCTACCACTCCTCATAAAAACGATTGCACCATTGACAGGTTACCTGTGGACAAAAAACTGGCACTGGTGTTTGGTACCGAAATAGATGGCATCTCACCGGATGTATATGAACATGCCGACGAATTCGTAAAAATTCCCATGTACGGTTTTACCGAAAGTTTTAATGTAAGTGTGTGCGCAGCCCTGTGCATGTACGAACTCACCACCCGCATCAGAAACGGCGTAGAAGATTACTTACTGAGCGAAGATGAAAAAACAGATGTGTATCTGGACTGGTTAAAAAACAGTGTAGAGAAAAGTGAGGCCTTGATCGAAAATTATTTAAAGACTAAATAAAAAGCTGCGAGGCAATTCCATCGGCCAATAATTTTGCGGAACTTTTAAGGGTGTAGATCCCGTCTTTTTCTTCAAGCTGCGTTGTTTTTTTTTCGGCCTGTTGTTTAAAATGCTCCCCTATTTTTGTTCCGAATAAGTTTCTTATTTCTTTCAGATCGCATCCCCAGATAGTTCTCAGGCGTGTTAAGACGTATTCGTTATAACGTTCTTCCAGACTCAGCTCTTCCCTTTCAAAATATATGCCACCGTTGTTTAAAGCTTTAATGTATTGCGGATTGTTGTTAATGTTCCATTGCCGTGAAACCCCATCAAAGGAGTGGGCTGCCGGTCCAATACCCAGATAATGTTCTTGCAGCCAGTAGTTGCTGTTGTGGTAAGCAAAAAAACCTTCCTTTCCAAAATTTGAAATCTCGTAATGTATAAAACCGGCTTTGGTCAATTCTTCAATCATCGTCAAAAACTGCGATCCACTCAATTCGTCGTTTACCGCCGGTTCTTTGCCCCTCCTATAATTTACCCCCAGCACTGTTTTATTTTCAATGGTCAGATTGTAGGATGAAATGTGCTGTGTGTTCAGGTCTATTGCCTTTCGCAAGGTCTCTTCCCAACTCTGTAGTGTTTGAAATTTACTTCCGTAAATAAGATCGATGGTAATATTAGCGAACCCTTTATCCTGGGCCAGTTTAACGGAGGAAACCGACTCCTCGGCAGTATGCGCGCGGTTCATCCATTTTAGTTCTTCGTTATTAAAACTTTGTAAACCAATACTCAAACGATTTATTCCCATACTGTACCAGAGTT
>CAZMHW010000157.1:0-2435 GCA_964566105.1 uncultured Akkermansia sp. | reverse complement strand
ATTCGCTTCCAGTGTTATTTCCGCATACGGGTTCAAAGAGAATTCCAGGTTCAAGGCCGAAAAAACAGCCTCCAGATCTCGCCCGGAAAGCAGACTGGGAGTGCCACCCCCAAAATAAATACTGTCTACATTCTTGTTTGTCAGGTAATCTTTCCTAAGTCCTATTTCTTTTACGATACCTCCAATAACAGCGTCCTTATTAGCTAAAGTGGTACTAAAATAAAAATCGCAGTAGGTACAGGCCTGTTTACAAAAAGGGATATGAATATAAACTCCTGCCATTTAAGCGCTCGTGAAATTAGTCAGAATTATAGGCTTTTGGGCCAAAAAAGGAGCTTTATATATCATAAATCAATGATTTTGAATGTAGGCTTTAAAAAAAGCAATAAAAACTATATTTTTTTAAGACAATTTAAAAATTATCATTATTTTAGCAGCCGACTAAACTTTATTTAAAGTATGAAAAACATTACCAAGCTTACTTTAGCAGCCATTGCTGTTCTAACATTCTGTGTATCAGGGTTTTCGCAAAAAGGCTTAAAAAAAGCGGATGAAGCCTTTGAGCTTCGCCAGTACTATATGGCCTTGAATCTATATAAAGACTCCTACGCCAGTGCCCCTAAAGATAAAAAGGGAATTATTCTTTACAGATCGGGCGTTTGCGCTCAAAAGATTAACGATTATAAAGGCGCCGAAGCTTATTACAACAAAGCGGTTGCTACAGGACACGATGATCCTGCAGTGTATTTGCATTTAGCTGAAGTACTTAAAAATCAAATGAAATACCCTGAAGCGATTGTAGAATATGGTAACTACAAATCAAAGGGTGGTGATGCTAAAAAAGCGGATCTTGGCGTTAAGTCCTGTGAACTCGCTCAACAATGGGTTGATAACCCAATGCGTTACAAAATCGAAAACATTTCTTTGATCAATTCAAAAAACAGAGATTACGCTCCTTCTTTCAGCGATAAAAAATACCAAACCATCATTATCTCTTCAAACAGAGATGGAAGTTTAGGTGATCAGGATTACACTACAGGATTTAACAAAGGTGATATTTATGAAGCAAAATTGGATAAAAACGGTAAGTGGTCAACACCGGTTTTATTACCTCCTGCGGTTTCAACACCAGTAAATGAAGGTAGAGGTTGGGTAAGCAAAAAAGGTGATATGATCTTTTTTACCCGTTGCCCTGAAGAAAAAAACGTTCAAAACACCTGCGGTTTATATATGGCAAAAAAACAAGGTAGCACCTGGGGAGAAGCAGCTCGTCTTCCTTTCAGTAACGATACCATGATTTTTGCGCATCCAAGTTTATCAGCTGATGCTAAAACTCTTTATTTTGCGTCGAACATGCCAGGCGGTTACGGTAAAATGGACATCTGGAGCTGTACTTACGACGTGAAAAGCAACTCATGGGGTCAACCTAAAAATGCCGGACCAACTGTAAATACAGAAGGAATGGAAGTTTACCCGGCAGTAACTGACGATGGTAAAAAATTATATTTTTCTTCGGATTACCATCCGGGATTAGGTGGTCTGGATATTTTCATTGCGGAGATTGGTCCTGATGGAAAAACCAACAAACCGGTTGAAAACTTAAAATACCCTTTAAACTCTTCATTCGATGATTTCGGAATTGTATTTGAAGGCAAAAAGAACCGTGGATATTTCACCAGTAACCGTGAAGGTGGTAAAGGTGAAGACGATATCTGGAGTTTTAACTTACCTCCTTTAAGTTTCAACGCTAAAGGTAATGTATTCAGTGAAGGTGATCCTAATACCGGTAAAGGTAAAGGTGAAACTGTAGAAGCTGTAAAAGTAAAAGTAATTGGAAGTGATGGTTCTATCACTGAAGCTACAACCGGTAAAGACGGAGCCTATACTTTTAAACTAAGAGAAAAAACAACCTATACCATTTCAACCGAAACCGGTAAGACTTCTAAATCAGCTTCTTTCCCTAAAGACGGTTACTTAGCCAACAAAGACGTTCGTGTGATTACCACTGTTGGTGAAGCTGCCTCTAAAGACTTTGTAGCTGACTTCGCAGTAAAACCAATTGTGGCAAGCTTACGTATGCCTGAGATTCTTTACAGTTTAGGAAGTGCGGAATTATTACCTCAGTCAAAAGACTCCCTGAACTATTTATACGATATTATGAAAGACAACCCTACTACTGTTGTAGAGTTAAACTCACACACCGATAGTCGTGGTAGTGCTGCCAGCAACATGACCCTTTCTGCTGCCCGTGCGCAATCTTGCGTTGACTATTTAGTAAAAGAAAAAGGCATCAACGAAAAACGTCTGGTTGCTAAAGGTTATGGAGCTACTCAGTTATTAATTTCTGACGACATGATTAAAAAAGCGCCTTCACAACAAGAAAAAGAAGCTTTACATGCTAAAAACAGAAGAACATCTTTCAAAATCTTAAGCTT
>CAZMHW010000156.1:0-7690 GCA_964566105.1 uncultured Akkermansia sp. | reverse complement strand
CCCTTAGTCTGGGGGATGCCGCTACTGGTTCTTTGCGTTTCTTTTCAAGATCTTCCAACCCTGTTACTCTAGATTCACCGAACAACACTATAGCTAACAATACCTGGTATTTTGTTGCGGCAGTAGCAGACATTACCAATTTAACCAAGAAAATTTATGTAAACGGAGTACAAGTAGCTTCTGGTGCTTTTACAAATGCCTGGGGCACAGATTCAGGAAATAGTTCTGTAGCAGGGGAAACTGCTTCCGGCGAAACCGCTAACCGTTTGGCAGGAAGAATAGACGAAGTGCATGTGGCCAAATCAGCATTATCTGCAGATTGGCTGCTCACAGAATATAACAATCAAAGTTCACCTTCTACCTTTTACTCCATTTCTGCTGAACCTAAAGTATGGACTGGCGGCACAAATACAAACTTTAATACGGCATCTAACTGGCTGGGGAATAATACCCCAGCTTCCGGTGATGATGTTATTATTAATAATGGTAGCAATCAGCCTACCTTGCAAGGAAACACTCAGTTAAATTCTTTGTACCTGAGAACAGGTGCAACGTTATCTTTGTCAAACCGTCGTCTTTCCATTCGTTCTGATATTTCGAGTTGCGGAACAATAACCGGCAACACCGGCGAGGTGAATCTAAATGGTGGCGCCGCCAATACGCAAACTCAGCATATTTCAGGAAGTGGCACTTACAATTTGACAGACTTCACAATTAATAATGCTTTTTCCACAAATCCTGTGGTTTTTCTTAATAAGGATGTTAATGTTTCGGGGGCATTGGTTCTGACTTCAGGTATTGTTTACACCAGTGCTACCAACATTCTTGCCCTTGGTACCAGCGCAACTTCCAGCAGCGGTTCTGCTTCCAGTTTTGTTTCAGGCCCTATGTCAAAAGCAGGAACGGCCAATTTTATTTTCCCTGTTGGTAAAGGAACCCGGTGGAGGAGAGTCTCTGTTACGAATTTATCTGCCTCCGCAACTTTTGTTGCAGAATATTTTAATGCGGCATATACCAGTACAACTCCTGTTAACTCTCCACTCAACAACATCAGTACTAACGAATACTGGCAGGTAGACCGCTCTGCCGGGACAGGTAACGCCAATCTTTCTTTGTACTGGGAAGATGCTTCCACCAGCGGAATAAATAATTGCCCGGATTTAACCATTGCGAGATGGAATGGAACTTCCTGGGATGAGAGACCTGGCACAACTTCGGGAGGTTCGAGTTGTTCAGGAACGGGTGCTGGAGTTGTTATTTCTAACGCCGTCATCACTGCTTTTAGTCCCTTTACTTTTGGGTCTAAGTTGAGTTCCGTAAATCCACTGCCAATTGAACTGGTTCGTTTTGTTGCAAACTGCAATGCGGGTGAGGTAAAACTCGAGTGGACTACTGCCACCGAACGTAACAATGCTTATTTCGAATTGGAACGCAGTGCGGATGGCGATAAATGGGCTCCCATTGCCAGAGTAACCGGTGCCGGTACAAAAAATACTTCTACAAATTACACCTACAGTGATAAGTTAAATGGTGGTGACCCGTATTATTACCGTTTGCGGCAAATCGATACGGATGGTAGTTTTGATTTCTCGGATATTGTGAGTGTAAGTTGTGATGGTTCCAAAAATTACCTGGTACTTTATCCTAATCCAGCTGAGAAAGAAGTGTCCCTGGATTTATTTCTCTCCAAAAATTATACAGAAGGCTTTGTAAAAATTACGGATCAAATGGGAAAAGTCTGTGTGCAACAAAAAATCAGTTTAAGTAAAGGAGTAGTTTCGTATAAATTTCCTCTTAATCTTATGCCGGGTGCCTATACCCTGGTATTTTACACCAATGAACTGGTGTTGCCGGCTCAAAAATTAATTGTGAGGTAATAAAAAAGAGCTCTTCCGGGGAGAGCTCTTTCTCGTTTAAGCCTCAGCTTACAATCTTAAAATTAAAAGCTCCGCTTTGTTTAGCTCCATAAACCCTGAGCCAAATGGGTAAGGTGGCTTCGGTAGCTCTGGCAGCTGTAATGTCTCCTAAATCCAACAAGGATTCATTTTTCCATCCTAATTCGTTCAAAAAAGAAATCACTTTCTTTTTGGCATCAGCATCGTTCCCACAGAGGTAATTGATATGGTCGCCGTTGGCTATCAGCGAAGGATTGATCATTAATCCGTTCCACATGGTGTTGAGGGTTTTTACCACTTTTGTTTTTGGCAGCAGTCTCTGAATTTCTTCTCCCAGTGAATTGGTATTACTTAATTCCGGAATTAAGGAAGGTGGCATGCCTTTGCTGAAATCTAAAGGATTGGAAATATCAATGAGTACCTTCCAGATTGGACGCACCTGCGCTTTTTATCGCGTCGAGTGTATTGGCTCCTTTAGTAACGTTTAAAATCATTTCCCCAAGAGCAGCTGCACCTGCAAAATCTGCGAGCTTAATTTTTGGATGGTCGCTCAGAAATTTTTTAAAGCTGTTGTCTCCTTCTTTGGAAAGGGTGTTTGTAACATCACGGGTGCCAATTATGACCTCATGACCCAGTTCTGATAAACGGATGGCGAAGGCCTTGCCCACACCTCCTGTACCTAAAATTGCTATTTTCATTTTATTAAATTTAATACTGTAAAAAATATAGCAACAAAACTAAGTATAGCTTTTACCTTTTCCAATAACTGTCAAACCCGACAGTATAAAAATAATTTCACAAGGAATGTTATAATTTCTTTACTTTACATCCCGCATGTCGCAACACAAAATAGGATTTAATACGGCCGTTTCGGTGGTTATTGCCAATATGATAGGTACAGGAGTCTTTACCAGTCTGGGGTTCCAGGTAATGGGCATGAGTTCGGTATTTTCGATTTTATTATTGTGGGTGGTAGGTGGTGTCATTGCTTTGTGCGGTGCGCTTACCTATGGTGAAATTGGTTCAGCCTTTCCTGAAAGTGGGGGAGAGTACAATTACCTTTCGCGTCTCTATCATCCGGCACTTGGATTTTTGAGTGGCTGGGTAAGTGTTACAGTTGGTTTTGCGGCACCGATTGCGGCGGCTTCTGTGGCCCTGGCAAAATACGTTACCAAAATTTACCCTCAGGTAAATTCCACAATTTTGTCTTTTGCTGTCATCATTGTTATTACGGCGATTCATTCCATAAACCTGAAAGCCGGCAGTATTTTTCAAAGAGGATTTACCTGGATCAAAGTAATTTGCATTGTAATGTTTATAGGGTTTGGTTTGTTTTATGTTCCACCCCACAGCATTAGTATTTTACCCGGACCAGACGCCTGGACCGATGTGTTTTCTGCCGCCTTCGCCGGCTCATTGGTTTATGTTACTTATGCTTACAGTGGCTGGAATGCAGCGGCCTATATTTCAGGTGAAATTAAAAATGCGCAGCGCAATTTACCGAGGGCTTTGTTTATGGGGACTCTTTGCGTGATGTTTATTTACACGGTTTTAAATTACGTGTTTCTTTACACGGTTCCTGTTCCCGAATTAAAGGGTGTATTGGAAGTGGGGTATCTGAGTGCCAGCAAGATTTTTGGTTCGCAGGTAGGACAGTTTATGAGCCTGGTAATTGCCGTATTACTTATTTCTACCATCAGTGCTATGATTCTTGCCGGACCCCGTGTAATGCAGAGTATGGGAAATCACATCAAAGGCTTACGTTTTTTCGCAACTTCCAATAAAAACAATGTACCCTATGTGGCTATTATTTTTCAATCGCTTATTGCTCTGGTACTTGTGGCAACCTCTTCTTTTGAATCGTTGATCACCTATGTGAGTTTTACATTGAACCTGTTTACCTTTTTTACTGTGTTCGGCGTATTTATTCTGAGGTACCGTTTCAAACATTTAAATACGGGTTATAAGACCCCTTTTTATCCTGTAACGCCGATTATTTTTCTCGTGATTATTCTTTGGGTATTAATCAATATCATTAAAGACAAACCCGTGGAATCGCTTTACGGCCTTGGCACGGTAGTAGCCGGTTTGGCCATCTATTTTCTCTCCAACAGAAAAGAAAAAACGGAGAGTTTTAATACTGAGATAAAAAGCGAAGAAAAATAACAGAAACCTATTCTTGTAATACTGTTTCTTATCAGATAAATTTACACTTCCGGCTGGCAAATGCACACATTCTTAATAAGATTACCCCGTGTTTAAAGCGCGAAATATTGGTGCTTCCGTAGGTACGCTCTCTGTAGCGAATGGGCACTTCCACAATTTTTAAATTCAGTTTGTGTGCCCCAAATAACAAATCAAAATCACCAAAGGGGTCAAACTCCCCAAAATATTTTCTGTTTTTTGTGAGTTTGATGTAATCTGTTCTGAACATCACTTTGGTTCCGCAGAGTGTGTCTTTAAAGCGTTGATCGAGCAACCAGGTAAAAGCCCAGCTAAAGAAATGATTACCCAGATAGTTCAGAAAACGCATAGCTTCTTTATCCATAGGATACACCAAACGTGTACCATTAATAAAATCTCCTTTACTGCTGGCAATAGCATTGTAAAACTTTGGTAAATCCTCCGGTGGAACAGTTAAATCTGCGTCCAGAATCATTAAAATATCTCCTGTGGCAATTTTGTAGCCCTCTCTTACAGCGTCAGCCTTGCCTTTGCCTTTTTGCTGGCCAATTTTAATATCGTGTGTCGCTGCGTATTTTTTCTGGATCTCCTGTATTTTTTCCCAGGTATCGTCGGTACTGTTTCCTTCTATAAAAATAATCTCGGTGTGTTTACCAAATTTTGGAAGACGTAAGATGGCATTTTCAATGTTACCACTTTCGTTGCGTGCCGGTATAACCACCGTGGTTGAATACTTCTGAGCGAAGTTCTCTTCGTTATTCTCGGGCAAGGGTTTTGCAAAACTGTAAATGTTCAGACTGAAAAAACGAAAGATGGGGAATTTGGCAAGGTAACGGTTAAACAGAAATGAGAGTAGCGGGAAGAAAAAAGGAAAAATAAGACGTTTACTGTTGCGATACACATCAAAACCCGAAACGTAAAGCAGGTTGTTGATGTCGCGGGTACTTAACCAGTTTTGAGTTGGCGTTTTTTGTTTAAGTCCAATGAGTTCAGAAAATTTAATGAGTGGCTCCCAGAAGGAATTGTAAAACTGAACAATTACCTTGGTGTTGGGATGTGAACATTTTTTGATCTGCTCAAACACCTTTTGAATGTCTTCAACAAATCCTATTAAGTTACTTACAATGATCAGGTCGAATTTATCTTCCAGTTGAATGTTGTTGGCATCCATTTCAAAAAAATCAATTCCTTTACCGGCATGTTTTTCCTTTGCCCAGCGAATGTATTCCTCGCTGAAGTCGATACCCACTTTTTTCTTTCCGGCAATGCCTGCCAGAAGATCGCCACTGCCGCAACCCACTTCAAGTACAGAACTGTCCTCGTGTGAAAAATAATTGCAATAGCCAGTAATTTCCTGCCAGTAATACGCGCTGAATCCACGTTTTTTACGTTTCGCGGCTAAAGCATTAAAATATGATTTCTTTGATTCTTCCACTATATTTTTTCAATTTCTATGGTACAAAATAAGCCTAATTGTTTCGAGAAAGGGGAGAGCATCCATTCAATTCCCTTCATAAAGTTATACATAAAATACGGAAGCATGGCACTTCTTGAAACTCCTCCGCTGATGATGTAGGAAAAAGGAGAATGATAACGAATGTCGGTAATTTTTAACTGCGGATAATCTTTTGCAAATTGCTCTAAGTCCCTCTCAAAATAAATGTAGGGTAGAGCCTGGTTACTATTAGACAATGGATTACCTGCTTCTATCTCACGGCCCCCTTTTTCATCAAAAGGTTCGTGGTGAAAACGCTTGTAAATAAATCTGCCAAGGCTGCTATTGGCCGGTTCAATCATGAAAATCTTACCGCCCTTAATTAAGGTGCGCTGCGCTTCGTTTAAAAACAAATAAGGTTTTGGAATGTGATGAAAAACGTTCAACATCATAATACTGGCGAGACTGTTGTCTTCAAATGGCATTTTTTCGGCGCTGAACACTTTATCCACATTGGGCAGATCGAGTATGTCAGAAGTAATCACTTCCGGAAAAACCTCTTTCAAAAAGCCTCCGCCGGAGCCAATTTCGAGATAAGCTCCTCCTTTAATTTTTTTAGAACGCTCTATAAATACGGAATACCAATCCAGGTACAAGCGCTTTAAATAGGGCTTTTGAAGAATAATGTCTCTGTGGGCCAGGGTCGCTTTTGGATCGTCGAGGTGATAAGGTATGCTATATTTTTTAAACATGAGCGCGGGTGGCAAAAATATTAAAATAGTGTTCTTCCGGCAAAGGTTCCAATAACCTCACATCATCTACCGTGAGTTTTTTGAGGGATTTTTTTTCAAGTAAATAACAGGTAAATCCCTTTGCAGTAAGAAAGGTAAAATACTCGGTGACAGAGCTTCCCGCTTTTTTTAGACCATAAGGCCAGAATTCCGAAATAAGTTTTAGAGAGGGATTGTTTTCCAAAGTTTTCTGCATGCCCTGTATGGCCTGCATTTCAAAACCCTGGATATCCATTTTAATAAAATCAATCGTTGTAGTGTTACCTAAATAATCGTCAATACTTACCGCCTGAATTTCTATTTCCTGATCGTATTCTTCAGGTTTGTAGGTGCGGTGATCCACATTTAAATTTTTGGAAGTATATATTTTTAAAGTTTCAGTTCTGGGTCCAACAGCGGTATTATTAATGCGGGTGTTTTTTAGTCCACTGACTGTTTTTTGAAGGTGTTCAAAGTTTTGCTTATCCGGCTCAAAGCAGTGTACCTTTCCTTTTTCTCCCACAAGTTGAGATAACAGACTGGCGTAATAGCCAATATTGGCACCAATGTCCAGAACTGTGTCACCGTGTGAAATGTGTTTTTTCAATAATTCTATTTCAAAGGCATCTTGTCTGTTCTTGAAGCGGGTATACATAGGTTTGTAAACCGCAAAGGCATGCTTGTATAAAAAATTACCGAGTTTTATGCTGAAAGACATGCCGGATTAATTTGCAGTTTGTGTGAAAGTAGAAATGGCTGGTTGGTTGTAGAGGATCTCGTACAATTCCGTTTGTTCGTAAACACCTTCGGTATGAACCAATCTCAGTTTCTGAGGATACTTTTCCATAATGGGAATCATGATGTGATGCACGGTATTAATAATTCCCATAGCCGGATCGTTTGGATTAGCCCTTAAACTTCCAAGCATGACGTGTGTGACTTTATTCCTTTGAAAAAAAGCAAGGGCACTGTCCGGATTGGATTGTTTGGTGGCGGTGTCTTTGTAAATAACGCTATAAACAGGGAAGAATTTTTTTCCTTTGCCATACACAAAACTCATCGGCGCTTTTCTGCTGGCTACCAGAGCATCTGTGTTAAGACTGTCCGCACACCATTCGCTGCACTTTAAAAAATTCTGCCAGTCCTGGGTATAACCAAAATACTTATCTCCCTTTAAATTTTTCTGGATAATCGGAAGATTCTTAAAACCTCTTTTCAGGGAGGAGAGGCACACCGAGCCAATTACCAGGAAAGCCAGAACGATGTATATGCTCTGACCTATACCTGGTTTTAAAGTCAGGCTGTAAATAGCATAAAACATCAGGATTAAGAGTACCGGCATACATACCAGGGTAATCCTTGGCTGATCCCATTTGATTTGAAGGATGATGAAGGACAATACAATC
>CAZMHW010000155.1:0-7735 GCA_964566105.1 uncultured Akkermansia sp. | reverse complement strand
GAATGACACTGTATTTGCGGGGACCATCAATCAAAAAGGTTCTTTACAACTAATTGCACAAAAAGTAGGTGGAGAAACTGTTCTGGCACAGATCATAAAAATGGTGCAGGAGGCGCAGGGAAGCAAGGCTCCCGTGCAGAAGTTGGTGGATAAGATCGCGGGAATATTTGTACCGGTAGTTATACTCATTGCCATTCTTACATTTGTTACCTGGATGTTCCTGGGAGGAGAAAATGCCCTGACTCACGCGCTCTTGTCGATGGTAACCGTATTGGTTATTGCTTGTCCCTGTGCTTTGGGACTTGCCACACCCACCGCTATTATGGTGGGGATAGGAAAAGGCGCGGATCATGGAATCCTGATTAAAGATGCGGCCAGCCTGGAGCAAAACAAAAAGATTGATGCCATCATTCTCGACAAAACCGGTACCATTACCCAGGGTAAACCGGAAGTGACGGATCTTATCTGGAAACAAAATAAGGCTGATCAAAACGCTATCGCTCTTCTTTACGCGCTCGAAAAACAATCAGAGCATCCTCTGGCAGAAGCCGTTGTAAAACACCTCCAGGGCAAAACCCCTCAGCAGCTACATTTCGACACGTTTGAGAGCATAACCGGCAAGGGGGTTGTGGCAGAGCGCAATGGTCGCAGGTATTTGGTCGGAAATAAAAAACTCATGGCAGATTTTGGAATTCGGATCTCCGATGAACTCGTCGCGCACAGCGACCTGCTTCTCAGGGAAGCAAAAACAGTGGTGATGTTCGCGGAGGAGCAGGAGGTTGTAGCGGTCATCGCGATCAGCGATAAAATAAAACCAACATCTGCAGAAGCCATCAGTGCCTTACAAAACCAGGGAATTGAGGTGTATATGCTTACCGGGGATAACCAAAAAACCGCTGAAGCAGTGGCCAACACAGTTGGGATCATACACTACAAGGCAGAGGTGCTTCCCGCCGACAAAGCCAATTTTATCAAAGAATTACAGGCTCGTGGGAAAATTGTCGCCATGGTGGGCGATGGTATCAACGACTCTCACGCGCTCGCCCAGGCCGATGTAAGTATTGCAATGGGCAAAGGATCGGACATCGCCATGGATGTGGCTAAAATGACTATCATTTCCTCAGATCTGGCCCTGATCCCCAAAGCGATAAAACTCTCTAAGAGAACAGTCAGTGTGATCAAACAAAATCTTTTTTGGGCCTTTGTCTACAACGTCATAGGTATTCCGATCGCTGCCGGTGTTTTGTATCCTGTGAATGGATTTCTGCTAAATCCCATGATAGCAGGCGCTGCCATGGCCCTGAGCTCGGTGAGCGTGGTGAGCAATAGTTTATTGTTAAAGATGCGCAGAATCTGATATCCAAATATTATACAAATCAATCCCATAACTGTATAACAAAAAAAGCTCCCTCCCGTCGGAACTTTGTAGAAAGAAAAACAGAACATGAAAACACTAAAATTTAAAACCAATATCAATTGCTCCGGCTGTGTAGCCAGAGTGACCCCTCACCTGAATAAGCAAAGTGACATTAACAGCTGGTCGGTAGATACCTTAAACCCCGAAAAGATCCTGTCAGTGGAAGGGGAATTCATTGACGCAGGAAAAATAATAGAACTGGTAAGCAAAGCAGGATTTAAAGTAGAGGAAGTAAAATAACACATACAGCATAAATTATGAAAACGATAAAAGTACTAGTGATGGTTTTAATGATCATGGCCATCAGCAAAAAAGCATCTGCCAACTTCACAGGGGCAAAACTCAAAGTAACCGGCATTACTTGCAGCATGTGTTCCAACTCGGTTTACAAGGCTTTGTCCGGTTTGCCTTTCATCGAAAACATTGATGTGGACCTGGAAGCATCGGTATACGACATTAGCTTTAAACCCGGAGCAAAGGTGACGATGGATGATATCAAAAACAAAGTGGAAGGCGCAGGCTTTTCGGTGGGCGAATTAATAGCCACTTTTAACTTTGAGAATCTGAAAGTAAAAAAAGATTATCATTACACTTTTGAAGGCAACGTTTACCATTTTGTAAACGTAAATGAACAAACCCTGAGCAAAAAAACTGCTATTCGTTTTGTAGACAAGGGATTTACCTCTAACAAAGAACATAAAAAGTATGTAGGATTAACTACTTACGCCTGCATCAAAACCGGCAAAAGTCAGAATTGCTGCTCAACGGATAAAAACCAACGTATTTACCACGTTACCTTATGAAAAAGTATTTTGTCATCCTATTCTCTGCAATCCAAGCAGGACTGAGCGCCCAGGAATTGTATCCAAATTCCGAGCCGGCCAGTATTTCACCAAAAAATGCTTTAGGGATTCGTTTGATGAACGAAGCCTATGCTTCGGGAAATAATTTGAGAACCTGGCACGGTGCCATGTTTATGTATGCGGTGAGTCCGAAACTCATGTTCAATGCCATGTTCACCACGTCTAATCATCACCGCCGGGAACTTCCTTCAACGTATGTGGAGACGAACGGTGAGAATCAGCGCGTTTCAAACCTTAATCCGAGTTACGCGTACCTGGCGGAATCTGTCAACCTGGGTTTCAGGTACCGTTTTTTAAACAGGGATGGGGATCATAAACACTTCAGAATGGCCGCTTATGGAAATGCGGTGTATTCCAATCTTCCGCACGATGAAGCAGAGGTGACACTCATGGGTGATAATAAAGGACTTGGGGGTGGCTTAATTTCAACGGTACTGCTGCACAAGCTGGCGATCTCGGCTACCGGAGGAATCATTAAACCTTTTGAACACCGCGATGCCTCCGGAGTGAGGTTGAAATATGGTAACGCCTACAATTACAGCCTCTCCTTCGGTTACCTGGTATTTCCTTTCAAATACAAGAACTATTCACAAACCAATGTCAACCTCTACGCGGAATTTCTGGGAAAAACCTACGAGGGTCTGCAGGTAAACAAAAATGGCTCTACGGTTGCCTCTCAGCATTTAATGGACTATCAACCTAATACGTTTGTTGAGTTTCGTCCTGCCATTCAATTTATTGTGAAATCGAATTTGCGTATTGATTTTTCCACGGCTATTCCGATGGTCAACAAGTCCTATATCCGCAAGTATCCAAATTACATGGTGAATTTGCAGTACTATTTCTTCCTTTAAAAACTGTACATTAATTGATTTAAAAACAAGGGCTGTGCCCAAAAAAAAATAGAAAAAATAAAAAAATGAAAACAAATGTAAAATCAATGCTAACAGGATTAGCATTCGCACTGGGACTTAGTCTTTCAGCGCAAACAAGTTCTTCCGCGTCCACCTACAAAGTGTTAGGAAACTGCGGCATGTGTGAAAAAACCATTGAAAAGGCCGCTTTGAAAAAAGGTGTCACCAAAGCCGATTGGGACAAAAACACAAAAATTCTCACGCTTGAATTTGATGCTGCGAAAACCTCGGCAGACGAAATTTTGAAAAACGTTGCAAAAGCCGGGTATGACAATGAAAAATACAAAGGCTCTGATGTCGCGTACAGCAAACTACCGGAATGCTGCCAGTACGAACGAGTAGCAGTGAAATAATCGGATAGATTTATTTGAAATGTTAGTGAAAAAGAACATAAGTCCCAATTTGCGCGGAACGCTATTGACGCTGGTAATGGTGTGGTTACTTGGTTTAACCCTTAGCGTGACAGCATCTCTGTCATAGTTCAACAATAGGCTGTTTTACCCTTGTTACATTAAACAACCTAAATAAACATATTAAATAAGCTTTTAACCCCGGGTATTCTGCCCGGGGTTTTTTGTTTTCATCAACCAAAAATGATGTAAATGATATCAATTATTCTGTAAGCCAAACGCAGGACTCCTGACATACTTTTGCCCCCGAAAAAAACAAAACCAAATGAAAAAGATATTATTTATTCTTACGCTTCTGATAAGCAGAACTATCAGTGCCAATGATTCCTTTGCCCTTTCAGGAAACATAAAAGACAAAAAAACAGGTGAGCCTCTTATTGGAGCGCTGATTACCATTCAGGAACAAAGCGGCATGGGAGCATCTGCCGATGTGGAGGGTAATTTTGCCCTTAAACTGAAAGGTGGAAAATACACCGTAAAAGTTTTTATGATTGGTTACAAAGCCAGTGTAAAAGAGATTCACTTAACCGCGAATGCGCAGTTGAATTTTGAACTCGTTGAAGAAACGGCCAGTCTTGAGGAGGTGGTTGTGGTTGCTGACAAAAACGAAAGTCATCTGGCGCCGGTGGGTATGGAAAAATTAGAAATGGCGCAAGTCAATAAGATTCCCGTTTTAATGGGAGAAAAAGATGTATTAAAAACAATTCAGTTGTTACCCGGCGTAAAAGGAGCGGGTGAAGGTAATTCCGGATTTTATGTCCGTGGAGGAACGAACGATCAGAACCTCGTACTGCTGGACGATGCGCCTGTTTACAATGCCACACATTTGTTCGGAATGTTCTCCACATTTAATTCAGATGTTATAAAAGATGTCACCTTGTATAAAGCAGGAATGCCGGCCTCGTATGGAGGACGTTTGTCGTCGGTACTTGACATCTCCAGTTTTAGTCAGCTAGCCTTCAAATTGCAAATCAGGATAAAAGTCTTTAAAAAATTTGGATTGAATAACTTCATTTTAAGCCTTCTACCTCTCTTTTAAGAGCTTCGTTGAAAGTTTCGAATTGTCTTAGCATAAGACTGCTTATTGCCTTACCGATGAATAGCGCCGAAAAGCCCTTAATTCCATCGCTTTGTATCAATCTGCAACGTCTGCCAGGCAATGGTTCCAGTTTATATCGATGGTTATCTTTAGCCAGTGGAATCAATGACTCCGACCAGCCAAACTCCCTGTCTTTAATAACATTAATTAATGTAACCTTGAATTTCTTAACCTTACCACCAACTAAGTAATGCAACGTTACGCGGTTACCTTCCTCAATTTCACCTTCTATCTTCCGCAGAGCGTTGCTCCACTTTGACATGTTTTCAGAATTAATAAGTGTTTGCCACACTTTTTCTACTGGTTGATTGATTTCAATTTGCGTGTGCACCATAAAGTGCCAGGTCGACAAGCGACTGATTTTGTTGTTGTTGTTCATTTTAGGTGTTTTTTAATTGTTAATTATCCGACATAAAAGGGGCTATACCTTTTAAATTGTATCCCTCTCAGAAACTTATTTAGTTTAAGACTTAGCGTTAAAACATGTCCGGCTGATCGAACCGGTATAAACAAGAAACACCACTATCGCAGCGTTTCTTCGCGTGAAAGCGGAAGTTTGTGCCCTTGTTTAACTCGCTCCTGCGTCGCTCGTTGATCTTGGGGTAGGGGCTTTACCACAGAAACCAATTGGCTACGTTATTAAGGTTTATATGAATGGATTAACTCGCTCCTTCGTCGCTCGTTGATCCTAGGGGAGGGGCTTTACCACAGAAACCCATCGCTATTGTTATTTAGGTTTATATGGATTAACTCGCTCCTTTGTCGCTCGTTGATCCTGAGAGGGGCTTACCACAGAAACCAATCGCTATTGTTATTTAGGTTTATATGGATTAACTCGCTCCTGCGTCGCTCGTTGATCCTGGAGAGCGGCTTTACCACAGAAACCCATCGCTATTGTTATTTAGGTTTATATGGATTAACTCGCTCCTTTGTCGCTCGTTGATCCTGAGAGGGGCTTACCACAGAAACCAATCGCTATTGTTATTTAGGTTTATATGGATTAACTCGCTCCTGCGTCGCTCGTTGATCCTGGGGTAGGGGCTTACCACAGAAACCAATCGCTAAAGCGATTGCTGGTTTTTAATTTTATTCCTTCGCTCGAAAGCAGAGCTTTCGGCTCGTTATAAAATTAAAAACCCCTCAGCTTCGCTGAAGGGTTTCTGTGGTAGAAGGAAGGCTATCTTTATCGAACCAATACCTAAAAGAATTGGATGCAATTAACCATTTTAAACATTTAAACCTGTAATTCTCTCACTGGATGGTTTCTTATATAGGTAATAATCGCCAAAGCTAAACCAAATGTTAAAATTTCACTTAATTAAGCCTCCTTTAATTTATCCAGTTTATTCAACAGCTTTTGCACCTTGAATCTCCCAGCCGACAGAGTTTGTCCCTTCGGGAACATCTACCTTGGTTTTAAAACTGTGTGTGTGATTTGGGGTAATAGTTTCGAATATGGTTACTGTTTGCCTTCCCAATTCATTTCCTGCCTCATCATTGCAAAAAACTTCCAAAACGATGTCTTTATATGTGGCAACAGTAGCTCCATTACTAATTGTGCCCTCCAAAACTTCCCTGCTTCCAAAAACTGTTGGCCTGTAAGTTCCTTCTGTTGTTAAAAATCTCTTTGGGTTTTGTTTTTCCTGCTCTTCTAAAGAGGCTTTTTCTTCCTGATATTGAGATTCAGAGGTACCCGAGTTATTGCATGAAAACAATAATAAAAAAAGGCAGTAAAATATTAGATTTTTCATATATGGGTTTGGGCTTTAAAATACAATTATTCTGCCATAGATGCTGAAATGGAGGCAGCTATACTATCTTGAATCACTTTTGCTAGTTGTTCTAAATTTTCGGCACTACTTGCTTCTTTGGCGGCGAAAGCGGTTACATCAGCCGCACTGACGTTTGCTTCTTTTGAACTGCGTACACATTGGACTGGTACTCCCCCCTGTTTCGTTAATGTAATTTTATCATCACCTGTAAACTGAGCTGTAATGTGCGCTCCAGTTGACGTCTCAAATACCAAGTAATCATTCTTCTCCTCCAACTTTGTAATACTTGCCGCAAACTCTTCACCCATGGCCACACCACTAATCGCTTTACTCTTGGTATCTATGGCGATTGAAAATGCGGTCTCCGAATTTGACCACGTGCCATGCAATTTCTCGGTTAGTGTTTGTTTTGAGCAGCCAAAAAGAACCGTTGCGGATAATAAAATCAATAGTTTTTTCATAAATAGATAGGTTTTTGAGTTAAGTGCAAATTTAATAAAAATTACCAATCGAAGGGCTGTTATTTCCCTATTTTGATTCAATATATTTGTTTTGAATAGCAAAGGTTATTAAATCCATAAGAGTTTTTGAATTAGTCCTTTCCATTAGGTTTGAACGATGGTATTTAATTCCACCAACCGACATTTTCAATATTATTGCAGCCGACTTGTTCGTATGACCTGCACATATTAGCCGCAACACTTCTATTTGATTTTCGGTTAGGTCTAATTTCTCCGAGTTGTTTGAGCTATTTAATTCCGCTGCTAGAATTAAAGCAACCTCATTATCCACAAAACCGCCCTTCTCGTATGTGATTTCGATGGCTTCCACAATCTTCTCTATTTTATGCTCTTTGCGTAGGAATGCCTTTACGCCAAGTTTAAAGCATTCAACAATATAATCCCTTTGGAAATACCCGCTTACAACAATCACTTTTACCGAAGGATATTTTGATTTTATTATTTCCAATACTTCCTGACCACGCATTATGGGCATTTCCAAATCCAACAGCAGTACATGAGGTCTTGTTATTTTTAGTTTTTCTAATAGTTCCTTTCCATCCTCTACATCAAAGAGAACGTTCAGGTTTTTATATTGCCTTAATAGGGTAACGTAGCCCTGTCTTAAAGCACCATGATCTTCGGCTAATCCTATATTAATTATTGTACTCATTTTTTTAAGGGAACTTTTAAACTCACAAACGAAACATCTTTATCTTTGAAATAATCTATTTCTGCATCTAGTGACATTACCCTGCTT
>CAZMHW010000154.1:862-7791 GCA_964566105.1 uncultured Akkermansia sp. | reverse complement strand
GTTGGTATAAGTATGATGAAGGACATTGTGCTGCAATTTCCAGTTTAAAACATTGCTTCCCAACAGATACAAACTTCCCGAAAGCAGATTGTTTACCCAGTGGTATTTGGAATAAGCTCCGTGACAGGCATCATGCATTACTCCCATACCCACACCCGCGATACCTATTCCCATCACTACGGTGCAGGCAAGGGCCTGCCAACTGTTCATGGGCAGGGTTAAAACCAGAATAAAAGGAACTATGTAAGTAGCTACCAATACAATGGTCTTAACCACCATGGCTGTGTTCGCCTTTGTTGAAATCTTATTTTGTTTAAAATAATCGTTTACATTTTTTCGTAATGCGTTGGCAAACTCCCTCTCTACCTTATCCCTGTTGACAAATCGTATGGTTTCCATATATGTAATTTTGTAATAATCTGTTTAATAGGCGGCCGTTAAAACCGCCGTAAAGGAACTAAAGAATGTTGTATGGCCCTATGACAATTGTCATTTAATCACCACATTCCACTCTGTTTTACTAAATATTCCAAAGACTTTCAATCAGACTCTTTCCGCAAACAAATGCCGGATCAGGTCGTCAATTTCTTCCAAAGGGGTATCCTCCGTCAGGTGATGCCTGTCAATGGTATCCCGAATCATGGCATCCTGTGCCTTTCCTTTATTTAATGCAATCTGGTATTCAATTTCGGTGAAGGACACCATGGAATACATCGGGAAATATTTGTCAGGGAACAGCTCCGCCATTCTGCGTTCTATTTTTTGCTGCAGCAAGAAATCCGGATCACTCACTTTATCGCGCATCACCACGTAGTTAAGCAGAGATAAATCCTGTACCGCATCTCCATTCGGCTTACGGAGACGTTCGTATTCTTTAAAAATTACCGGCCAGTTCTCCTTGTGTTTTTTCATCAGCTCCATCATCACCGTGCAATCTTCAAAACCCGCGTTCATCCCTTGTCCGAAAAAAGGAACCGTGGCGTGCGCGGCATCGCCCATAAGCGCTACTTTGCCATGTGTCCATGGAAAACAACGAATAATAGCCAGAGAAGACAATGGATGATTTCCCCACACCTCAGCTATATTAGGCAGCATTTTATAAAAATCAGGGAAAGTGCTTTGGAAAAATTCCGTTACTTTTTCGGGGCTGGTTAAATTATTAAAACAATGTTTATCTCCTTCAAAAGGCATAAACAAAGTACAGGTAAACGACCCGTCAAAATTAGGTAGCGCAATGAGCATAAAGCGGCCACGAGGCCAGATGTGCAGCGTATTTTTGTCTAATTTATACGAACCATCGGCGTTGGCCGGCAATAATATTTCACGGTACCCATCGGCAATGTAATTTTGAGAAAAACTAAAACGGTCGAGTTTTTGCATGGCGTTATACCGTACCGCGGAAAACGCCCCATCAGTAGCAAACACCACGTCCGACTGAACCTCGGTGATTTTGCCTGTTTGACTGTTTTTAAACTGAGCCGTTCCTTTTTCCAGATCACTGCCCACACATTCTTCGTTAAAAGCAATGGTTACTTTACCGGTGCGCTCAGCAATGTCCATAAGCTTGCAATTAATCTCTCCGCGTGACACGGAGAAAATAGCCTGCTTGTTAATACCATAAGGTTGATAGGTGATCTTACCATTCAGATCGTGCATGGTGCGGCCATACATGGGAATCGCGATCTTGCGGATCTCGTCACCAATGCCAATGGCATCCAGCGCTTTCCAACCCCGGTAAGAGGTGGCCAGGTTAATGGATTTTCCCGCGGAAATATTTGCTTTGCGCAAATCAGCCCTTCTTTCAAATACTTTTACCTCATATCCTTCTTTTGCCAGGTACACAGCCCATAACGAGCCTACCAGTCCTGATCCAACAATCGTTGCTTGTTTCATATGTAGATACTATTTTTTTTAATGGTCATATGGTATCGCATTTCTTCATCGGCGTTTGCTCACGCAAACTTGTTGTTGATGGCGATTTCATAGATTTAAATGCTATTCTTTTAATTTAGGAATCTCCATTACTGCACCACATTTTTTGCAGGTGCGTAAAGAAAGATCATCGTAATAAGCCTGCATGAGTTTGGGTAATTCATCCACAATGTCGTGGAGCTGAAAGGTTGCCCTGTGCAAAAGGTTGTCACATTTTTCGCAGTACCAGCTGCAGGCATCCGTTTCACCGGCCTTGCGCACGCGTTCAATAACCAATCCCACCGTATTTTTATAACGTTGGGGTGAATGCTCTACCTTTCCGGGGAGTAAAAAAATCTCACCTTCTTTAATGGTAATATCCCTGCGCTTTCCGTTTTCACGAATGGGCAGAATCATGTCGCCCTCCAGCTGATAAAAAAATTCCTCGCCTTCGTTGTAATGAAATTCTTTGCGGGCGTTTGGTCCGCCCACAACCATGATGATAAATTCGGAATCTTTGTACACCACCTGGTTACCCACGGGCGGCTGAAGTAAATGACGGTTTTCGTCGATCCACTTTTTAAAATTAATTGGGGGTAAAATACTCATATGTGTCTTTGTAAAAAAGACCGGAACCTGACCTGTTTGTTGTGTGTGAACAAAAGCTGGCCGGTCCGGTCTCAATAGAATTAAAGGGTACCTCTTCTGGCCTGTTCTGCTTCAATAGATTCAAACAAAGCCTGGAAATTACCTTTACCAAAGGATTTAGCGCCTTTACGCTGAATGATTTCAAAAAATAAAGTCGGACGGTCTTCCACCGGCTTGGTGAAGATCTGAAGTAAATACCCTTCATCATCGCGGTCCACCATGATTCCCCATTTTTTCAGTTCTTCCAGATCTTCCTCAATGATGCCCACCCGGTCTTTCACGGTATCGTAATATGTTCCAGGTACATAAAGAAAATCCACCCCACGTTTACGCATTTCAGAAATGGTAAATACAATGTCATCTGTTGCTACTGCAATGTGCTGGCAACCCGGTCCGTAATAAAAATCAATGTACTCTTCCACCTGCGATTTTTTCTTACCAACAGCCGGTTCGTTGATTGGAAATTTAATTCTTCCGTTCCCGTTGGTCATTACTTTACTCATTAAAGCCGTGTATTCGGTAGAAATATCTTTATCGTCAAAGGTCACCAGATTGGCAAAGCCCATCACATCGGCATAAAAAGAAGCCCATTTATCCATAGAACCCATTTCCACATTACCCACCATGTGGTCGATGTATTTTAAACCCGTGGTTGTTGGGTGATATTCTGTCACCAGTTTTTCGTAACCCGGCATAAATACACCTTTGTAATTTTTACGTTCTACAAAAATATGAACGGTTTCTCCGTAAGTATGAATACCCGATTGAATAATTTCTCCGTGATCATCCCTGAATTTTGTAGGCTGCAAATAAGGCTTGGCTCCGCGTTTTACAGTCTCTTCAAACGACTTAACAGCATCGTCTACCCAAAGCGCAATTACTTTTACACCGTCCCCGTGCTTACGGATGTGATGCGAAATATCACTATCCGGATCAAAAGGAGAAGTTAACACCAAACGTATTTTATCCTGTACCAGGACGTAAGACACTCTGTCTCTTACACCCGTCTCCAGTCCGGCGTAAGCCAGATCCTGAAAACCAAAAGCGGTTTTATAATAATGCGCGGCCTGTTTGGCGTTGCCAACATATAATTCTACATAATCCGTTCCATTGATCGGTAAAAAATCCTGAGCCTTATCAAAGATTTTTTCCAAACCGTAATTGTAATTTTCTACCTGGGTTAAATTTGGTGTTTCCATTGTTTTATTTTTATTATAATTTTAATTATGGCATAAGCCTCTCTATGGTCCAGTTATTTTTTTCTTTGTTTAACGTAAATTGAATCCTGTCGTGCAGACGACTGCTCCTGCCCTGCCAGAACTCGAATTTGGAAGGAATGAGTACATAACCTCCCCAGTGCGGGGGACGAGGTACTGTTTTGCCTTTGTAATTTTCAAGTTCCTTTTCAAAATTCATTTCCAGTTCCGATCTGCTTTTAATCACCTGGCTTTGAGTGGAAGCCCAGGCTCCTACCTGACTTTCGAAAGGGCGGGAATTAAAGTATTGATCCGATTCGTGAGCGGGTAACAATTCAATCTCCCCTTCTACCCTTACCTGCCGTTCCGATTCCGGCCAGAAAAATAAAAGGCAGGCCTTCTTATTCTGCGCCAAGTCTTTTGCTTTTTTGCTTTTGTAATTTGTGTAAAAGGTAAAACCACCGTAGCTGATATTGCGGAGCAACACCACACGCGAATCCGGCATCAGGTCTTTGTCCACCGTAGAAAGTACCATGGCGTTGGCGTGGTGATTTCCTTTATCGAGCGACTCATCGAGCCAGGCCTCAAATTGATGAAAAGGATTGTCAAGCACCGTTTCTTTGGAAAGAACACCTTGTTCGTACTCATTCCTCAAACTGTGGATAACCGGATTTATTTTAAACGAGTTCATTTTTTATTTGCCACGATTGATAATAATCTTTCACCTCATACTTCATCGCCTCTTTGGTGATTTTAAGCGGATTAAACGGATCTATCATCACGGCCAGTTCTTTGGTTTCCTTTTTTCCAATGCTGCGTTCAATGGCACCGGGATGCGGACCATGGGTAATGCCGGCCGGATGCAAGGTAAATTGACCCTGTTGAATATTGTTACGGCTCATAAAGTCTCCGTCTACATAATACAATACCTCATCGGCATCGATATTACTGTGGTGGTAGGGTGCCGGAATGGCGTCCGGATGGTAATCGTACAATCTTGGAACAAAAGAGCAGATCACAAAATTTCTTCCCTCAAATTGCTGATGAATTGGAGGAGGCATGTGAATACGTCCGGTAATGGGTTCAAAATTAAAAATAGAGAAAGCATACGGATAGCTGTATCCGTCCCAGCCTACCAGATCAAAAGGATGTGTGGCATAGGTATACGGGTAGATCAATCCGCGTTTTTTGATCATCACTTTAAAATCGCCCTGTTGTGAATGGGTTTCAAAATTATACGGCAATTTAAAATCACGTTCACAGAAAGGTGAGTGTTCGAGCAACAGGCCAAATTCGTTACGGTACCTTTTAGGTGTACGGATAGGGCTATGTGATTCTACAAACAGAATTTTATTGTCCTCCGTTTCGAACTCCAGTTTATAAATGGTACCTCTTGGAATGATCACATAATCGCCGTATTCAAAATCAACGGTTCCGTACATGGTCTTGCAGCGGCCGCTTCCTTTGTGGATAAAGAGCATTTCATCCGAGTCCGCGTTTTTAAAGAAATAATCTTCCATGGATTGATTAGGACAAGCTATCCCAATCTGCATATCGTCGTTAAACAAAAACACCTTGCGGCTTTTTAAATAATCCTTTTCCGGTTCTACCTCATACCCCATAAAACTCAGGGCTTTCAGATTATCCTCAATCGCCACTTCCGGCCTTACAGAATAAGGTTTACCCAGTTCTTTCACCATGGTAGGTGGGTTGAGATGGTACACCAACGAGGAGGTACTTGAAAATCCTTCGGTCCCAAATAATTCTTCGTGGTATAATTCACCGTTAGGCTGGCGAAAAACAACGTGTCTTTTCGCAGGTATTTTTCCGTGTTTTTGATAGATAGGCATGTTTGTTTATTTTATACAAAACTGCAAATCAAATGCGTTGGACTGTATGATTTAACTCAGTTTGACTGGCTGATAAATATCATGTACCTCAAGATGACGTTGGATGTTCTAACACAGAGGCTCAAAAAATCAGAGCGCGCAGAGTTTTTTTTGCTGATCCGATAGATATTGGATGCACAGAAAATGCAGATAGTTATGCCAAAAATCAGAAGTCAGGTATTATATTTTTTTACAGATTATGCTAGTTTTACAGACAGTATTTGCCACCCAGGAAGCATAACGATGCGTACTATCACCTGGTTATCGAGCTTATACCTTATGTTTATCACGGGGTGAACTCGGAACAAGTTATTGCAAAAAAGAGAAGACTTTTTCTAAAACGAGATAATCTCACTTAGATCGAGATTAATAGAACTATCCGATCATTTTAAACAATCCCCAGAAAACAATCACGATTCCGGTAGTGGTAAAACCATACATGGCCAGATCAATGGACCGATTGGTGTGAAAATTAAAAAAGGTCACCGCAAAACCCAGTAAAGCTAAAATAGAACCCAACAAAATCTTGGCAAGCCCTTCTTTACGAAGAACCGCGTAATGTTCTTTTTTCGCCTCCTTGATAATAACGGTAATTAAAACAATGTCCTCTGTTTTCTGGCGCAAATGCTTTTCAAGATCTTCTGCATCGCTTCCATGACGCAGAAGCGTTTTCGCCATTGACAACAACTCGTCGTACAACCGGTTTTCTTGTTCTTCTTCCTTCATAAAGAATACAAGTTAGAGAAATTGAGAATATTAAAAAATGACATATGTCAGTCCGCAACATCTCAACATTCCGCAAAATCAAAACGCTAATTAATTACATTGCATATGCGAAACTCAAAGACCACAAAAAAACAATTTTATTAAACATTGCCAAATCATTTATGATCAGCACACTTAAAAGAACTATCCGAAAGGCCGTTCTAGGATACGACCTTTCTACTTATTATTTTGCGCAAAGCGGAGAAGACGCTATCCTGCAATCCATCTTCAGTAAAAAACTTTCAAAAAAAGAAAAAGGCTTTTACGTAGATATCGGTTCTTATCACCCTTACAAAGGGTCAAACACCTATCTGTTTTACATTAACGGCTGGAACGGTATTAATATCGATGCCTGTCCGGGAAGTATGAAAAACTTTAAACGGGTACGTCCCAGAGATATTAATCTTGAAGTAGGAATAGGAGAAAAAGAAGATATTCTGACCTATTATCTCATCGATAAAGGTTCAACCATGAACTCTTTTTCAAAAGAATACCTTCAGAGTATCGGCATGTTTGAATC
>CAZMHW010000154.1:0-852 GCA_964566105.1 uncultured Akkermansia sp. | reverse complement strand
AAAAGAAAAAATTCCGGTAAAAATACTTCCACTGGCGAGTGTTCTGGATCAATACGCCTCGGCGTTCAAAAGGATTGACATCCTGAGCATTGATGTGGAAGGGTTTGACATGGAAGTTGTAACATCCAACGATTGGACAAAGTACAGACCCCGTGTTATTGTGATAGAATTAAATTCCAGGAATATCAATGACCTTGCCACAAATGAAACCGCCAAATACCTGTGTAACCTGGGTTACGACATTGTTTCAAAAACAGTGGTACTTCCGGACGTTGCCAGCGTCTTTTTTGTGGATAAGGAATTCGACTACTAAGCTCCTACTTCGGTTAGCAAGTGAACTTTAGCGGTAATAGAGTTAGAGATCAGACAGGCTTTTTCAGATTTTTGTAAAATACGTTCCGCTTTTTCACGATCGGCTTCGTTGTTAAGTTTCAGGTGGGGACGTAAAAGGACTTCGGTCATTAAATATTTACCATCCACTTGTTCCAGCTTACCTTCCGCATCACAACTGAATTGAGAGAATTCCAGTTTAGAATTTTCCGCAATAGACAAAAACGTAGTCATAAAACAGGAGTTAACCGCGGCTGTGTACAGATGTTCCGGTGACCAGATCCCTTCCATTCCTTTTGGAAATTGGGGAGGTGTTGCCACCTCGATCTTAGAATTTAATTCCGGAGAGTAGATTTCTCCTTTTCTGTCACTAAGCCAGTTAAGGCCAACTTTATAGGTATGCATGTTATTTGTATTGTTTAAATAATGAAACCAGTTCGCTTGCAGGAACCACACCCGATTGTTTCCATACAATTTTTCCGTCTTTAAAGAAAAGCTCTGTTTTTTTATCAGCTTGTAATT
>CAZMHW010000153.1:5209-7827 GCA_964566105.1 uncultured Akkermansia sp. | reverse complement strand
TAATATGGCTGGACGTAAATAATTATAGCTATGGGGAAGTGGCGATGCCGGATAACCTTAAGGATATTGCTTTCGAAATGGCGGAAGTAAATAAAGATGGGATAGTTTGGATGAATGCATTTTATCGGCAATTGTACGTAAGGTATAACGTTAAAACCAGGGAATTTACTTATTACGACGAAACCACCGATGTTAAACCACAACTGGAAAGGCCTGTTGGTTCAACTTTCGATTCTTATGGAAATGTTTGGTTTTATGGCCATGGGTTGCAGCGTTGGAATAATTCGAAAGGCTGTTTTGACACTCTTATAACAGACTTTGGTAAATTGGGAGATAATGTAAGTTTTTTCTCAAAGGTTGCTGGCGATGCACGGGGACGGTTGTGGATTTATTTACCCGACATAGGTTTAATAAAGTATGACATAAAAGTTGGTAAAATAGAACGCGTGGATCTCAGAAAGTATACTCCAATTCAATGTTACACAACATTCTCCGGGATGTTAGGAAAATATGTGTGGTTTGGCTATACCGATCGTCTTTTACGCTTTAATACAGAAACAGAGAAGGCAGAAGTATACGATCAAAACGACGGTATGCCGGATGCCATTTTTACAAGTGGAATCTACTACGATACGCTAACCAGGGAGGGTTTGAGTTGTATGAACGGGAAATATCTTATTTCATTTAGAAATGACAGTTTTGATTCTATTCACAGGAAGCTCTTTGTTGAATATGTGTCGGCGGGTAATAATTACTTTAATTACTATCCTGGTGATACACTCAAATTGAATTATTGGAATAATACACTCACAATAAAATTCACGGTATTGGATTTTAATCTAAAGTATCCGCGAAAATTTGTCTATAGCATAGACAATACACATCAGTGGAACAGCATACTCCAGACGCAGCCGGTATTTCTTTACAATTTAGAGCCGGGTTGGCATACAGTAACCATAATGTCAATGTATAACCAGGAACAGTTCAATACTGTGAAGTTGAACATTTATATCATCCCCCCTTACTGGAAAACAAATTGGTTTTACGCGCTTTGCATTGCTTTTATAATTTTCATTATCAGCTTAATTGTGTTTTTGATAATCAGGAAGTCAAAAAGCGAGAATAAACTAATGATTGAACTAAAGGAATTTGAAATGAAAGCCTTGCATGCTCAAATGAACCCACATTTTATTTTTAATTGTCTTAATAGTATCAAAGCTTTAGTTGTGAATGATAAGAATGAAGAAGCTTCCAGATATATCAATAGTTTTTCAAAGTTGGTAAGGTTGAATCTTGAACATAGCAGGAAGCAATTTATTACATTAAAAGAAAATATTGAATACGTTGACAGGTATCTGCAATCTGAAAAATTAAGATTTTCAGATTTTAATTATACGGTAAAAGTGGATGAAGATCTGGACACAGAACGAATTATGGTGGTTCCTATGCTTCTTCAACCCATAGTTGAAAACGCCATCTGGCATGGTTTACATTCTGTGAGTACGGGCAGGACTTTAGTTATAAGTTATTTAAAAGTGGAATTTGGTGTGAAATGTATCATTGACGATAATGGTATCGGGATAAAAAAATCACTACAGTTAAAAACCCCTGCTCAAAGAAATTCGTTAGGGATGGATAACATCAAACAGAGGATATATCTTTTTAATCAGAAGCACCAGATGAACTATAAATTAGAAATTATTGATAAAAGTGATCTGGGTGAAAATGAGACAGGAACCAGAGTAATACTTTATTTTAATACACGTGTAAATTATGATTAACGCTTTAATTGTTGACGACGAAAAACTTGGGAGAGATACCATTTCAGGGCTTTTAAAAAAGTATTGTAAAAATGTAAACATCCTCGGAGAATGTGATAACATTGGTTCTGCAAAAAAAATCATTGAGGAGCAGCAACCTGAATTGTTATTTTTGGATATTGCTATGCCCGGAGGTGGCGGTTTTGAGTTGTTGAAATCTCTGGGTGATTTCAAATTTGATGTCATTTTTGTAACGGCCCACGAGGAATATATTCTCCGCGCACTCCGGTACAGCGCCGTTGATTATTTACTTAAACCAATCGATGAGGATGAACTGATGGCGGCGGTAGAACGAGCCGTGAAAAGGAAAGAGGAAAAGCACCAGAAGAGTAATATTAAGAATTTGATCAAAGAATATTTTTCGGGGACGCCCAATACCTTGAATAACATTTGTATTCCAACAAGCAGGGGATTTCAGGTTATCAGGCTGGAGGATATTGTATGCTGTGAAGCCAATAATACCTATACGATTATTTACATGGCAGATAATGATCAGGTATTGTCCACGAAACCACTGGCGGATTACGACCTCACTTTAAGCGATTCAGGATTCGTAAGAGTGCATAAATCATGGTTAATTAATCTTAAACATGTTAAAGAATATAGAAGAGGAGAAGGTGGGGTTGTTATACTGACCAGCGATAAGACCGTGGATGTTTCCAGAAGAAAAAAAGAGTTCTTTTTGAATGAATTGAAAAAAGTATTTAAGTCTTAAGTTTTTGCTGGTATTAGAGTAAGCACCTCTTTGATTTTTTAACTATCCTTCCAGGGAAAACTGAGCTAGTGTTAAGCAAACCT
>CAZMHW010000153.1:0-5199 GCA_964566105.1 uncultured Akkermansia sp. | reverse complement strand
ATGTGACTAATTCCTTAGATTTAATAGCGCCTGAATCCACTAAAGTAAGTAACAAAGATAAGTGGTGAGCTTATTAATGCCGTGCTTTCGGTTGAGAAAGTATTGTGGTAAACCCATACCGTAATTACGTCACTGGCGTTTAGACTAATTGTCGCGTCAACGGAATTAGAATACATACTTGAACCGGTAATTTCTACGTGGGCTCTATATACTGTTCCGTTTTTAAAGATCATGATGCGGTCATTCCCCGGAAAGCCAGTCATACCCGCCCAGGTAACAGTGGCATGAAATTGATAGACTCCTGCGGTTGGTGCTACATACTGGTTCGAAGCGAAATTGTTGCCGGAATCAAAGTCTTCATTCGCGAAGAATAGTTGAGTGTTTATATTGGAGCTTATGAGTTGAGTGCCATTGGCATATGCAGAGAAAGCTGTATTGCGTGTCGAATTTTGCCAACTGGTATTACCACTGGCATCTGACGTCAATACTTTATCAGCGGCTTGTGTCCCGTCAACCAGACGGGTTGTTCCGTTCACCTGAAAGGTAGCGGTGGGGTTGGTGACGCCAATACCTACATTTCCAGTGGCGGTGACGCGCAATCTTTCTGAAGCGTTTGTTTTGATGAGTAAGGGTTGAGCGTCTCCTGTGCCAACATAATCGGTGACAGGATTAGTTCCGTTATTGCCGGTAAGCGCCCATGGATTGGTAGAGGTAGGGATATTTATGTTAAATGAATTGGTTCCCGCGCTTGAAATGCCCAGGACATTGGATGTAGAGGTCACGGCAACCGAAGTTTGAGGAACACTGATGTTAAAGGAATTGGTTCCGAGACTCGTTACTAAAGCCGCTCCTGATTGTGTTAATGAAGTTTGAGGCTGCGCAGTTGGAATGTTGATGTTAAAAGAGTTTGTTCCGGCACTGCTAATCCCTGCAACGCTGGAGGTGGAGGTAATCGCAACAGATGTCTGTGGTTGTGCTGTAGGGATATTGATGTTAAAAGAGTTTGTTCCGGCACTGCTAATCCCTGCAACACTCGAGGTGGAAGTGATAGCTACCGATGTCTGTGGCTGTGCAATTGGAATGTTGATATTGAAAGAGTTCGTTCCTGCACTGCTAATTCCTGCTACACTCGAGGTGGAGGTAATCGCAACGGATGTCTGTGGTTGTGCTGTAGGGATATTGATGTTGAAAGAGTTTGTTCCCGCACTTGTGATACCTGCTACGCTGGATGTAGAAGTGATGGCCACTGAAGTTTGAGGAACACTGATGTTAAAAGAATTGGTCCCTAGACTTGTTATTAAAGCTGCGCCCGATTGTGTTAATGAAGTTTGTGGTTGTGCAGTTGGAATATTGATGTTGAAGGAGTTTGTTCCTGCACTGCTAATTCCCGCTACACTGGAGGTGGACGTAATCGCAACGGATGTCTGTGGCTGTGCAATTGGAATGTTGATGTTAAAAGAGTTTGTTCCTGCACTTGTTATACCTGCCACACTTGAGGTAGATGTTATGGCGACTGAAGTTTGCGGTTGTCCGATTGGGATATTAATGTTGAAAGAGTTCGTACCGGCACTAGTTATACCTGCTACGCTGGATGTGGACGTGATGGCCACTGAAGTCTGAGGAACACTGATGTTAAAGGAGTTTGTTCCGAGACTTGTTACTAAAGCTGCACCCGATTGCGTCAATGAAGTTTGTGGTTGAGCTGTTGGAATGTTGATATTGAAGGAGTTCGTACCGGCGCTGCTAATCCCTGCTACACTGGAGGTAGAAGTGATAGCAACCGATGTCTGCGGCTGTGCAATTGGAATGTTGATATTGAAAGAGTTTGTTCCAGCACTGCTAATCCCTGCTACACTGGACGTCGAAGTGATAGCAACGGATGTCTGTGGTTGTGCTGTCGGAATATTGATATTGTAAGAGTTTGTCCCTGCACTGCTAATCCCTGCTACACTGGACGTCGAAGTGATAGCAACGGATGTCTGCGGTTGTGCTGTCGGAATATTAATGTTAAAGGAGTTTGTTCCGGCACTGGTAATCCCGGCTACACTAGATGTAGAAGTGATGGCGACTGAGGTCTGGGGAACAAAAATGCTAAACGAGTTGGCTGCCAGAACGCTGGTTGTTGCGGCTCCTCCCGAGACCAATGAAGTTGTAACGGCTGCAATAGTTCCGGAGGTTGGAATAATAATGGTGTTACCCCCGGAAATAGAAAGATTATTTCCATTGATGGTTAAACTGGGTGTGTTGTTGATTGTAAATGTGGGGTGTGTACCCTGGATCGTGATATTGCTTCCTCCAACTAAGGTGGAGGAAGGGACGTCAATGACATAGCTGTTAGTTCCAGGGCTTGTAATGTTAATCCCCCCACCTGTAGCGGACAGATTTAGTCCTGAGGAGACGGTCGGTTGTATTAAGACACTATTGCTTTGTGGGCCGACTGAAAGAACATTATTCGTATAACTGAGAGGAGGACTTAAGCTGGTTAAATCAAAGCTGTTGTTTCCAACGCGTAATGTGTTTCCTGAAAGTGCGGACGGTACAGAGTTGGCATACAAGGCGTAGGGTACTGATTGGAGTAAGAGCCCGGATCCTACTGGTGTAAACGAAGTGCCACCAGTAATGTCAATACTTACCTGAATGTATAAATTACCGTTCTGCCAATTAATAGTTTTGAATTGAGCGTTATTTTTACTTCCGATAATAACGTTGAATAAACCCAACTGATTTGTGATAATTCCGGAATGTTGCTCGGAGAACACCACTGTACTGTTATTGGCTTTGATCTCGAACTGCACACTTATCGTTTTATTTGTTAACGCCTGTCCGTTATTGTCTCTCGCCGCCCCCTGATAGTTAATTCCCTGAGGTGTTTGGCCCTGGACCGAAGTGCTTAATAAAACAAGTGATAGAATGAGGTATTTAAAGAGTGTTTGCATGGTTGCCGGTATTGAATTTATGAGTGTCTGTTTATATTGTCTTATGGTTTAAAAATTAAAATTTATGATCCGGTTCGATTGCTCCTCCTGATTAATCAAGCTTTAAGCCACCTTATCTGGCTTTTTTAAGTGCAGGCTCAAATCCTGATTTTTCCTGAGAGATTATTCGGTCTTAGTTTAGTTAGTGGAAAATGGAACAACGGGAGAAGAATCTGCAATCCCAGGTGTTTCATTTTTTTCAGCGCGAAGTAACCCGGAAACGCCGGGAATAGAAAATACAAAACAGTTATCGGTGATAACTGTTTTGTTAATGGTAGTATTAATATGGAAAAGGGTTTAAGCTGGAAACGTTAAATGTTTGAGCTTCCCGGAAGGTCTTATCTAAAATCTCAACAGGAAAATGAAAAAGTTAATGAACTGTTTACTTATAAATAATGATTTTTTTTCGAACAGGTTTACTTTCACTCGTATGTATGAGATAATAAATCCCTGGCTTCAGATTAATTGAAATTTTTGAATTGCTTTTTGTTTCGATTGTAAAAGAGTGCACGGTTTCTCCAAGTTGGTTTACAATATAAAACTTGCCTGATTCAACAGATTCAATAAAAAATATCCCGTCGTTTGGGTTAGGATAAAGGTTTAGTCCATGCTCTTCATCAATTGTGTTTATGCCAACATAGGGGTCAACTGTCATGCAGTTTGAAGTGTCTGAGCAGCCACTCTGATTAACCACTACTGCGTAACTTCCGGGTTGATTAACTGTATAGTTTTGTGAGCTTGCTCCCGGAATAATAGAATTGCCATTATTACAATCTAACCATAAATACGAACTACCACTTTGATTCGACGATAAAACCGATCCGTTTAAGTTTAATTGCGGTTGGGTAGTACTGCAGGCAGCTCCTAAAACAAAATACGGGCGTCCTATTGTCTGGTTGTAGTAGGCAATTCCGGCTCCATTTCCAATAGCAATCAGTGAAGAAAAAAGTCCCGTCACTTTCTGAGTGTCAAGGCTTAAAGGTGTGTTCCATGTTGTGCCTGAAGCATCTGTTGCTGATATGTATTTTAGACTGCCATTACTGCGGTCGCTGTAAGAAATAGCGGGTTTGCCATTAATTACCTGTAAGCTGGTGTAACGCCCCACATCTCCGGTAACATCCAGAGACACCGGAGTTCCCCAGTTTGAGCCAGAGGGATCGGTTGCTCTTACAAATTTTAAATTTGAATTGCTTTGATCCCAATAAGAAATGGCAGGATTGCCGTTTACTATTTGCATGGAAGTGTAAAATCCTACATTGCCTGCTGCGTCAACAGTAACGGGTGTCCCCCAGTTGGTGCCACTGGCATCCAGGGCACGCACAAATTTAAGGTCACTGTTACTTATATCAAAATAAGCAACAGCCGGATTTCCATTTGTAATTTCCATAGAGGTATAATACCCCACTATGCCGGTAACATCCAGCGACAACGGAGTTCCCCAAGTGTTACCATTCGCGTCGTTTGCTCTCACATATTTTAAATCTCCGTTAGTATTGTCAAAGTAGGAAATAGCGGGATTGCCATTCACCGTTTTAAGCGAACTAAATAATCCAATATAACCGGTAGTGGACACATTTATGGGTGTAGCCCAGGTATTTCCCGACGCGTCATTTGCTCTTACGTATTTAAGATCTCCCAGGTTATTGTCGTTATAAGAGATAGCCGGATTGCCATTTATTATTTCAAGGGAGGTGTAGGCGCCTACATATCCAACTGCGTCCACGGTAACTGGGGGCGACCATGCACTGCCAGAAATGTTCTGTGCCCGGATAAACTTCAGATCGAAATTACTACCATCCTGAAAGGAAAATCCGGGAACTCCATTCACCAGCTTTTGCGACAAATAGAGACCTTCGTCAGAGTCCGTATCAAAAGAAAGAGCGGTTCCCCACGAAACGCCCGAAATATCATTTGCCCGGATGTATTTTAAATTGTAATTAGTTACATCCAGGTAGGAAATGGCAGGATTGCCGTTTATGATTTGTAAGCAAGTATACATCCCAACACTTCCCGCTGTGTCAATCAATTGGGGAGCTGCCCAGTTTACACCCGACGCGTCGGTGGCGCGGACATACATCAAATTGCTTAGGGCCATGTCGTAATAAGAAATGGCCGGGTTGCCGTTTACTATTTGAAGAGAAGTGTATTGACCGTCGTATGTACTGGATGAGCCAAGATTGACGGGAGCTGCCCAGCCAGTACCATTTGCGTCTGTGGCGCGGAC
>CAZMHW010000152.1:0-7892 GCA_964566105.1 uncultured Akkermansia sp. | reverse complement strand
TTTCGGGATTTTTGAAAAAATTGTGGCGTTTGTTCTATGCCAGCGGAAGTTTTGCTGTAACAGATGTAGAACCAACTAAAGCTGAATTAAAAACCCTTCATAAAACCATCAAAAAAATTACCGAGGACATTGAACGTTTTTCTTTTAATACGTCCGTGAGTAATTTTATGATCTGTGTGAATGAATTAGGAGACCTGAAATGTAACAAACGTAGTATTCTTGAACCATTATTGATTCTCATCTCTCCTTACGCGCCGCACATTGCCGAAGAATTGTGGAGCCATCTGGGACATACCGAAAGTATTACGTTTGCAAACTTCCCGGAATGCAACGAAGCCTTTTTGGTGGAAGATAGTTTTACCTACCCTATTTCCTTTAACGGCAAAATGCGCTTTAACATCGAACTACCGGCAACTTTAACCGTTCCTGAAATTGAGAAAGAAGTGATGAGCCGTGAGGAAGTAGTTAAGCACCTGAACGGAGCTGCTCCGAAGAAGATTATTATTGTTCCGAAGAAGATTGTGAATATTGTGGTATAAGGATTACCCTTTAATTTCACTGAAAATTCTTTAAATATTTAATAAGATCTCTAACTTATGTGAGATTTTTTTTGAATATTGTGAGCTCATAATACCCAATTCTTGGTAAACGGTACTCATATTCTTATTAACGCAAAAGCCAGAGAAGCTCTTCGGGCTCCCGGTGACTTTAAGTCTTTCATTCTTTCTGCTATTCAAGAACTTAACCTCTCATCTGTTGGCGATGTTTTTCACAGTTTTGAAGGAGAAGGCTTTACATGCGTTATCTGTCTTACGGAATCGCACATTGCGCTTCATACCTGGCCGGAGTTTAATTTTTACACCTGCGATATTTATTTGTGCGACTATACCCGGAACAATTACAAAACCTGCGTAGAGTTGGCGAACCGAATAAAGAAACACTTTCACAGTTTCGACATCAAAGAAAATATTATCAAACGCTAAATGTCATTAACCGGAAATAATTGCCCACATTGCAAGGCTCCAATCATAAAGGAACTCAGGGCCGATCATTTTTATTCCTGTTCAGACTGCAAAAAGACGTTTGTATTCTCAACGGACACTTCCAGCAAAGATACTTTTGTACCATACAACGAAACACTGTCTCCTATTGTGATTGGGAGTGTTGGAAAAATAAAGTCCGAATCGTTCGAGGTAACTGGCTGCATTACACTTTACCAAAATGATACGGTTATCAACTTACATACTATTCTTTGGAATTACGGGCTTTACAGTTACATCATCGAATGGGATGGTAAATTCAGCCTTATCAGCGAAATAAACGAAAATCCTCCTGCACATCTTAGAAACGCGAAACTCGGCAAATCTCTTGATTTAGAACGCTATGGCAGCATATACTGCTATGCGAGTAGCAAAACAGAGTCCGTTTCATTGAGCGGAGAAGGGAAATTATTTCTTAAAAAACAAAATAACACCCTTTTCAGCGGATTTTATCATACTCAAAAAAAAGCTGTTTTCGCTGCCTTTTCAAGAACTGAGAGCGCTTTGTTTTATGGCGATTTTTTTGAACTAGAGGACTTTCATTTTTCAAATACCCGCTTATTCAACAATTCCCTAACTCCCTCCAAAATCCCTGCAGATCTTCTATTACCCTGCCCCTCCTGCAAAAGAGATATTCGGATCCATTCCCATTACAGGGCCTTACGTGTAAGTTGTATGCATTGTGGTTGCTTATCCCGTTTCGATCAGGTAGGTCGATTAACCAGTTTGCAATCCGGAACCGCTCTCAAAATAAGCACGTTTAAACTTGGAAGCAAATTTAAAATTGAGGATAAGGAGTTTGTGCTCATAAATATTCTCATAAAAGAGGAGACCGCTTATAGAACGAAATGGACAGAGTACGGCCTTTTTAATCCAACAGAGGGCTGCTGGACCCTGAATGAGAGCGAAGGGCATTACACCTTGTTAAAGCCAAGCGACTATTATGTAACTCCCTTTAAAACCGAAATGCAACTCATTATTGGAAACGACACCTTTCATCTTTACAGTAAATACAAATACAAGATAAAACAGTCGGCGGGTGAGTTTTTAACCAATCCTTTTTCTTCCGCCCTACCGGCTTGTGCAGATTATGTGTTGCCTCCATACATCATTTCATCAGAGGCAACTTCCAACGACATTTTTTGGTTTAAAGGCGAATACTGCGACCACGCGAAAGTAAGAAGCTGGGTTGCCGAAGACGTTGACTTTCCTGCCGCGGAAGGTATCGCCCCGAATCAACCCTACCTGCTCAATTTCGAAGAAGACAGTCTTATTCGCCTCTCTGTGATTGCGTTTTTTTTTGTTATACTGATTCAGGTGATCTTAAGCAGTTTCTTTACCACCTCAGACCGTATTTACAGTGAATCTTTCACACGAAGCGACTCAAGCAGCATTAGAAACATTGTCTCTAAACCATTTGAAATTTCAAATGACAATTGCGCCGTGGATGTAGATCTCTATGCCAATGTATACAACAGCTGGCTTGAAGGCGATTTTACACTCGTAAATGAAACCACGGGCGATCAATACTATTTCACAAAGGCCTTGGAATACTATGCCGGGGTGGAAGACGGAGAAACATGGAGCGAAGGATCCACCGGCGAAACCATCACTATCAACGAGGTAAAAAAAGGTAAATATCACCTTAACTTTCTTCTAAGTAGCAGTGGCAATAATTCTTACACCACACTTACCATTAAAGTCATTGAAAATGTGACCTTATTAAAAAATTTCTTTGTCACACTTCTCCTAATCGCAATTTTTCCGGCATTTATTTTCCTGCGTAAAAGAAGTTTTGACCGTAAACAATGGTATAACAGTAACTACTCTCCATACACCTATGATGAATAAAGCTGAAATTACAACAGAACTTGTTAAAAAAAAGCCTTACATTAACTTTAAAGGTCTGAAGCTGTATGCAGGCATTCTCGCCATTATTATAGCTGTTTTTATATATTTACAGATAAATGGGATAAGCATCTTCAGAGATTCAAACACGGAGCACGAAGGAAACAAACATTCTTACGGTAACGGATATCACAAATAAAAAATAAAAATCATGGTAAATTTACAACACGTTTTAGATTCCCTCCTTTTTGCCGGAATAGGCATTGGGGTTTTTGTGCTGGCCTTTATGCTTATTGATAAACTCACGCCTCACAATTTATGGAAAGAGATTATCGTAGAAAAAAACATTTCACTTGCGATTCTGGCAGGGTCATTTCTTCTGGGACTAGCTATTATCATTAGTTCTGCAATTCACGGGTAAAGATGCGGTTTGTTTTCCTATTTTCGGTTTTTGTTGTTGCCACCTGTGGCCTTATCTACGAATTGGTTGCATCAACCGCGGCCAGCTACCTTCTTGGTGATTCGGTGACACAATTTTCGACCGTTATAGGAGTTTACTTGTTCGCCATGGGTGTTGGATCTTATCTGTCAAAGTTTTTCAAAACGGAACTACTCAAGACCTTTATTACAGTTGAATTACTTGTGGGATTATTTGGCGGACTGAGCTCCACAATGCTATTCATCGGTTATAATTTCATTTCCTCGTTCCAGTTCTTTTTATACTTAATCGTTTTTATAATCGGGTCGCTGGTAGGACTCGAAATCCCTCTCATGCTCAGAATTCTGAAAGACCGTTTTTCTTTTGATGACCTGGTTGCCAAAATTTTTTCTTTTGATTACGTGGGGGCCTTGTTCGCGTCTTTGCTTTTTCCCCTGGTGCTTGTTCCATTTCTTGGCCTGCTCAAAACATCCTATTTGTTTGGCATCTTTAATGCCGCTATCGCCTACTTTTTAGTTGACTACCTGAAAGGAGCGCCCAAATTAAAAACTTTTTTAAGAAGTCTTTCTGTTGCCATAGCCCTGTTACTTTGTTGTTGCTTCGCATTCAGTGAAAAAATTCTCAATTGGTCTGAATCGCTCACCTACCAGGAAAAGATAATTATTTCAAAAAGCTCAAAATATCAGCGAATTGTGGTTACACGAAACAGTGACGACATCAGACTGTATCTAAACGGCAATTTACAATTCAGCTCGCGCGATGAATACCGTTATCACGAATCACTGGTATATCCTTTACTTGGGAAATATCCTGAGGCTAAATCTGTTCTAATCCTCGGTGGGGGAGACGGCCTCGCCCTCCGAAATGTACTAAAATCAAAGCAAATAGAAAAAGTAACGCTTGTAGACCTTGATGAAGAAATTTTAAAGCTATTTAAAACCAATCCACTCCTAAAGAATCTGAATGAAAATTCTCTCGATGATACGCGCCTTACCGTTAAAAACAAAGATGCATTTATCTGGTTAAAAGAAAATAAACAACTCTTTGATTTAGCTATTGTTGACTTTCCTGACCCTTCAAATTATTCTGTTGGAAAATTGTACACTACCGCTTTCTATAAACTCTTATACACGGCTTTAACAGATAATGGCGCCGCTGTAATTCAATCTACCTCACCCTATTTCGCACCTAATTCCTTTTGGTGTATTAATAACACCCTTAAAAGCTGTCACTTTACAACAACTCCCTATCATAATTACGTTCCGTCATTCGGCGAATGGGGATACATTCTTTCAGAAAAAAAACCGGCAGAATTGCTTTCAGTTCCAATCGAAACGAAATACTACACTTTAAACACTTGGAAGGACATGACTTTTTTTCCGAAAGATATGACCTCTGGCAACCTGGATGTAAATAAATTAAATAACCAGGTGTTGGTTCATTTGTTTGAAAAAGAATGGTCAAGGTATGCTCACATTCAATAAGATATCACGAAGAGAATTTCTCACAAACTCCGCCTTGACAGTTTCCCTTTTAGGATTACTTGAAGCTTGCAAGGACACTAATAAAATTACCGGTTCAATTATAGAAGACTATTCGGGTCGGGGACATCTATTACGCGACAAGCTTACTGCCATTCCAACAAAAACAGTAAACATACCCGTAGTCATTGTAGGGGCTGGTATCAGCGGCTTAAGCAGTGCTTATCATCTTCAGAAAAATTCATTTACAGACTATCTTCTCCTGGAAATGGGAAACTCAGCCGGAGGGAATTCAACGGGAGGAAAAAACTCTGTATCATCCTTTCCGTGGGCTGCTCATTATTTACCTATTGTAAATAACAGCAATACCGAACTACTGGATTTTTTGTATGAGCACAACATCATTACAGGATTTGATCCGGCTGGATTGCCGATCTACAACGAATTCTATTTGTGTTTTGATCCGGAGGAACGTTTATTCATCAATGGTCATTGGCAGGACGGGCTCGTTCCTAACTTTGGCGTTAATACTTCTGAAATAGAAGAAATAAAAAGGTTTTTTGAGCTGACAACTGGCTACAAAAACAGAACAGGATCAGATGGCAAACCCGCTTTTGAAATTCCCGTTGAATACGCGTCTAAAGACTCTGAATTCAGAGATCTTGATAAAATAACCTTTCATGACTTTCTTACTAAGAATCACTTTAGCTCTTCTCACCTTTTATGGTACTTAAACTATTGCTGCAAAGATGATTACGGCTCCACGCTCACAGATACCAGTGCTTATGCGGGACTTCACTACTTTTGTGCCAGGAGGGCTAAAGCAGCCAACGCGGAAGGTTCGGCCGTGCTTACCTGGCCTGAAGGAAATGCATTCCTTGCGAATCAGCTAAGTGCTCATTCTACCAAAAATTTCAGATCTAATCAGCTTATTCATTCTGTCAATATTCTAAATGGTAAAGTGGAAATAATCGCTATTAACACGCAGAGTAAGGAATGCGTTAAATATCTATGTGATCAGGTTATTCTTTCTACACCCCAGTACGTAAACAATTACATCTTATCAGAAAATCTGAAAAAAGAAAACGTTCGCCCGGAGAGTCTTGAATATAGTCCCTGGTTGGTTGCTAACATCACGCTTAGAGATCTACCCGAACACAAAGGAGAGCCCTTATACTGGGACAATGTCATTTATAATAGTGAATCTTTAGGTTATGTAAATGCCTGTCACCAGCACCTTGACGTACATAAAAAAGAACTTGTGCTCACTTACTACCTGCCTTTTACAGAAACCCCGGTAAAAGAGACAAGGAAAAAACTAAGAGAAAGAAGTTATGAAAGTTTTTCCCAACAAATTATCGCTGATCTGGGAAAGGCACATAAGGACCTCGACAAATTTATTGTGAATCTGGATATTAAACTCTGGGGTCACGGTATGGTAAAACCCAAACCTGGCACAATTTTCAATGAACAGAAATCTCATTACACAACAAACATTCAAAACAAGATTTTCTTTGCACATACGGATCTGTCCGGAATATCCATTTTTGAAGAAGCCTTTTACCGGGGAACAAAAACCGCTAAAGATATCCTGAAACTTTATGATAACAATTCAAAAGCATAACTGGATCGGAAAGCCTTTGATCGAAACCTTGTTTATTACTTTGCTGCCATTTTTATGCTGCCTCATAGCATTCGCCCTTCCAAAAAGTCTATTACAAAACGATTTCCTTCCCGATTCCGTTTGGCTCTTCCTAATTGTATTCGTGGACGTAAGTCACGTTTATAGCACCTTCTACCGCACTTACATAGACAAATCGTTAATCCTTAAAAACAAAAATTTGTTTTTTGGACTTCCTGTACTTTTGTTCATTACTTCGGTGTTATTGTATTCAATTGACGCAATTCTCTTTTGGCGTGCTCTCGCTTATCTTGCCGTTTTTCACTTTATTCGGCAACAATATGGATTTTTCAGACTTTACTGCAGAAAAAATGTTTATTCATACTTCAAACGTTCTGTTGATAATTTTTCCATTTACGCTGTTACCATCATACCCATTTTGTATTGGCATTTTTCTGCGGACAGGCATTTTCATTGGTTCATTGCCGGTGACTTTATTCTTGGAAATCAACCTGGAATTTTATTAATCTTGAAACTTATTTTCTGGGTCTGTTTGGGACTTTACACGTTCACCGAATTAAAAATGTTACAGGTTGACGGTACGCTAAACTTTCAAAAAAACGCGATTTTTTATGGCACAGCTTTAAGTTGGTATCTGGCTATCATACATTACAACAGTGACTTTGTTTTCACATTAATCAATGTTCTTTGTCATGGAATTCCATATATAGCTTTAGTCTGGATTCACGGAAAGAAAAAAAACAAAGAGTCTTCCAACCAAAATTCTCTTTTAAAGCTGGTTTATGGTAAATATAGTCTCCTGTTTTTCCTGTCACCCCTGTTATTATTGGCCTGGCTGGAAGAAGGCCTGTGGGACTCCCTGGTATGGAAAGAACATGGCAATTTATTTCCACTGTTCAACCTTCTTCATACCGATCTTTCAAAATCCTTTTTTAATATACTTGTTCCAGCACTTGCTTTGCCGCAATTGTTTCACTACGTTATTGATGGTTTCATCTGGAAATTGAAACAGGACAATTTTGGATGGACGAAATTTCTTTAATCCGTTTCAGAAAGATAATAGGCATACGGAGTTAATACCCGCTTTTGTTACTTTTTAAATTCATTACTATGTTTGGAAATCCCCTCCAAACGTTCCATCAGTTTATGCTCTTCCATCCTGTTTTCAAGCCAGATAAAGGCTTTTGCCCTGTCGTTAAAGAGTTTTGTGGTAACGGCCGGCCTGGTAATCTTAATATAAAAATTTCCGACAATGCGTTTGGGCAAATTATTTACCAGCAATGCACGCGCCAATACCTTTGGTGAAATATCTTTCTTTGCAGAGTATTGCATGGCCTCTTTCGTGAAGGAAGCCAGCTCTTCCGAGTCAATGAGTGCGGCATAGTGCCTGTGCTTGTTGCACAACTAAGATACTCATGTTAATCAAATTTTAAAAAAGAATC
>CAZMHW010000151.1:0-7941 GCA_964566105.1 uncultured Akkermansia sp. | reverse complement strand
TTTCAGGGTACTCCAAATACACAACCTGGTGATACCATTACTGTTTTCACAGAACCTGCAACACCAACTAAAACGCTGGTAAATACCTTTACCTTAGTTGTAACCGATAACAGCAGTACATGTAAAAGCACCCTCGTGGTTCCTATTAACCAGAACTTATTTACCCCTAAAGCGGTAATCAGTAATGGAGGGGTGAATGCTATTTCCTGCAAAACGCCAAGTGTGATGTTAACCAACCTGAGTATTACGAATATTCCTCCAGGAACAGGATACCCTACCAACAATCAGGTTATTGGATTCTTATGGGCGGGCCCTACACCTCAGGAACCGGTTTCAAACAGTAGTACTTATTTAGCTTTAACTACTGGTGTTTATACGATGACCGCTAAGGATTTAAATAATGGTTGTGTATCAAACACAGTAATTGCTATCGACGACAACAGAATTTATCCTATTCTAAACAATCCAACTGCTCCAAGTCCGTTTTATGTAGACTGTGGTGATGATAAGGGAGTGCCTATTTTCCCGATTATTACCGGTGTTCCAAGTTCAGCTCTTACCTATAGTTGGACCGCACCTGCAGGATTTTCGGTATCTGGTGCAAGTACAGCCAGCTTAACAGTAAAAGAGGCAGGTGAGTATTCCATACTGGTAACGAACACCGTGTCTGGTTGTGCTGCTAAAGCACATACAGATGTATTTAACGGTAAATTAACTGCTGATTTTGAACCAGATCAAACATCCGGCTATGCACCCCTTACTGTAAATTTCATTAATAAATCAGCATCTACTAAGACCCTAACCGGTACACAAGGTATCCTATCGCAGTGGAGTTTTGCTAACGGAACGTCAAAAACGTACAGTACGGTTGAAACAGCTTCAACGATCTATACCCAACCGGGCACTTATACGGTAAGTCTTTTCGTAAGCAAAGGAAGCTGTAAAGAGGTTGCCCGCAGAGTGATTAAGGTTGAATTGCCTTCGAGCCTGGTAATACCTAACGTATTTACTCCAAATGGCGATGGTGCAAATGACTTTTTCTTCCTTAAAGCCAATAATTTAACCTCTATCAGCGCCAGAATCTTCGACCGTTGGGGTCACCTGGTGTATGAAGTGGTAAGTGAAAAAGGTAACATTGAATGGGATGGTAAAAACCAATCCGGAAAAGAAGTAGCCGAAGGAACCTATTTCTACATCATCAGAGCTGTTGGAAATGACAATCAGGAATACAATTACAAAGGCACTCTGAACCTTTACCGCTAAGCGGACACTGAATTAAGTTTTTTTGTAAAATCCGGCCATTTTTTGGCCGGATTTTTTTTATATTAGCAAATTCTAGCAAGGTATTTGTATATTTGTAAATTGATATGATTAAAATTATGAGAAAATTATTAGCGATTGTTTTTGTATTTGTGAGTCTTTATTCGAATTCACAGTCTTTGTGTGGAGGCTCCAGTGCAACACTTCAGGCGTTAAACCCTCAAAATCTTGCGGGTCCTACTTATTCCTTGAACCCAGGCGGTTTTTCGAGTATAGGTGGTGCGTTTGTGGTTTCTCCGAACACAACAACCCAATATACTCTTTATACAACCGGTCAGAATACCGCTAATGCTGTGGTAACTACGTCTGCGGTTACAATAGTTACCGTTAACCCTCAGCCAAATGTAGCTCCGACTCTCACACAGGCGAGTTGTACCAGCACTCTGAACTCAGTGAATCTTGGCTTAACGTTTAATCCGGGATCGCCCGTTCCAAGTTATACTATAACCTGGAATCCTATTCCGGCGAGCGTTTTATCCCCGCAACAAACTACTGCTTCTGTTCTTAGTCCTGGTCCTTACACGATTTCTGTGGTTGCAGCCGGCGGTTGTACTACTGTTGTTAATTTTAGTGTAACCCCTCAGCCTGCCCCTGCTAATTTTTCTGTAAATCCTTTTGGTGGCACACATTCTATTACATGTATTCAACCTACCGTTGTGCTCAACGCAACGAATCCAAATCTTACTTATACCTGGAGCAGTACAAGTAGCACACCTGTCGTTTCTCCGTCAGTAACCTTGAACGCCAGTAATCTGGGAACTATTTACGTTACCGGTCAAAACCCAAGTTCTGAGTGCACCACTACTTATTCTTTCTTAATTGCGCAAAATGTAGCAGTGCCATCTTCTTCTATTTCAGCTACCTCTGTAAGTATTTCCTGCAGTCAGACTGCGGCGCCAACTATATCGGTGACCTCAAGCCCAACTGTTAATATTTCACACTACATTTATTCACCGCAGGGTGGTACTTTTGCCGCCAATTCCTATACGGCCATTTATTCTGTGGGTGGACCGGGTACCTACACGCACGATCTGGTGGATAATGCCAGCGGTTGTTTTACCAGAAAAACCTTTACCGTTACTTCAAGTACGGGCTATCCTACCTATTCAGTAACTAGTCCTCAGAGTTTTTCCGTTGGGTGCGGAAGCACGGCATCTGCCGTTGTAAACATCGTTGGTGCGAATACAACACCTCCGGGTGGTACACTTACTTATACCTTGTTGGCACCAAGTCCACTGGTTGTGCCGCCTTTTACTACTTCTTTAAGCATTACTTCCACCTATACCGTTACAACTCCTGGTACATGGACAGTTATAGCGAAGGACTTTGTTAACAATTGCGAGACCAGAACACCAATTTCAATTCTTCAGAACATTTTTACTCCAAGTATTAGTGCCGTTGTACCAAGACAAATCCTGGATTGTGATAATCCTAGCACAGTTCTTCAGGGTGTGAGTGAAACTCCCAATGTTTCTTATAACTGGGGTTTTGCAGGTACTCCGGGTAACGTACCAGGCACGACTATCACTGTAAATACAAATCTTGCCAATACGACCCAGACATTGGTAAATAACTTTACACTGACAATTACAGACAATAACAACACTTGTAAAAGTACTTCTGTAATTCCTATTTATCAGAACATTTTTCCTCCAAAAATTGCTATTTCCGCAGGTAATGCATCTCTGAGTTGTATTGTTAATACCGTACAATTAACCAACCAAAGTTCAACCGGAATCCTTGGTAATTATTTCCCAACTAACTTACCTGTGATAGGGTATTTATGGGAAGGTCCAACACCACAAGAACCACTACAGGTAAGCTCAACTTACCTTGCAGGTACTGTTGGTACTTACACATTGACAGGAAAAGACCGAAATAACGGTTGTCTTGCTACCGGTACTATTGCTATTGGCGACAACAGGATTTACCCGTTTGTGAATGCACCTCCAACAGTAGCGACTCCGTCTGTAATTGATTGCGGGCAGGGTAGTGTAAAACTGGCTCCTGTTGTAAGTCCGAGTACAAACATTACTTTCAGCTGGACCTCACCTAACAACGGTATTCCACCTGTAGTTGGTGAAGCGACACTCGCTGCTTTCCCGGTTAAATTTCCGGGAACGTACACTGTGCTTGTAACAAATACAGTAAGTGGATGTGCTACACGTACTACCATGTCGGCTGTAAATGCAACGCTTACAGCTGAATTTGAACCTAGTGTTACAGAAGGTTACGCTCCTTTGGAAGTGTCATTTACGAACAAATCCAGCTCGAGTAATTCTGTTACAGGAACAGCAAGTATTACTTCTATGTGGAGTTTTGGAAATGGCACAAATACTGTGACTTATTCAGCCTCGGATATGGCAACGACTATTTTCAAACAGCCCGGAACCTATACAATCACAATGTTTGCAGTTAAAGGGCCTTGCCTCGACACGGCAGTACATTACATCAAAGTAGAAGTTCCTTCTGAGTTGGAAGTGCCGAATGTCTTTACACCTAATGACGACAAAGTAAACGACTTATTTTTCTTAAAAGCCACTAATTTAAGTGAAATTAATATGCAGATCTGGGATCGCTGGGGTCACCTGGTTTACGAACTCATTACCGAAAAAGGAAATGTGGAATGGGATGGTAAAAACCAGTATGGTAAAGAATGCGCGGATGGCACCTACTTCTATGTTCTGAATGCAAGAGGCAAAGACGGACACGAGTTTAAGAAAAAGGGAACAATAAGTTTATACAGATAGACGAAAGCCCAATATTGACTGACGAAAACCCGGTATTTTTTACCGGGTTTTTTTATTAGGGATTTTTCAATTGCAAATAAAAGCTTACATTTGAAGCACTTATTAATTCACTATGAACATTCACGAATATCAGGGGAAGAGCATCTTAAAAAGTTTTGGCGTAGCAATACAGGAAGGTATAGTTGCAGAAACACCTGAACAGGCAGTTGATGCTGCTAAAGAACTTAAAGTAAAATACAACAGTGACTGGGTAGTTGTTAAAGCTCAGATTCATGCAGGTGGTCGCGGTAAAGGCGGCGGAGTGAAATTGGCAAAAAATCTGGACGAGGTAAAAGAAAAAGCTTCCCAGATATTGGGAATGTACCTTATTACCCCGCAAACAAGCGCTAAAGGGAAATTAGTAAATAAGGTTCTTATTGCTCAGGACGTTTATTATCCAGGAGCAACACCTACAAAAGAATTCTATATGAGTGTGTTGTTGGATCGTGCAAAAGCACGTAATACCATTATTTACAGTACTGAAGGGGGAATGGACATAGAGCATGTAGCGGAACATACTCCTGAGAAAATCTGGAAAGAGGAGATCGATCCAAGAGTTGGAATTCAGGGATTTCAGGCGCGTAAAATTGCTTTTAATCTGGGACTGAGCGGTAACGCGTTTAAAGAAATGGTTAAGTTCGTGACAGCCCTTTACAAGGCTTATGAAAGCATTGACGCTTCTCTATTTGAAATTAATCCGGTTTTAAAAACCAGCGATGATAAAATTGTAGCTGTAGATAGTAAGGTATCTTTTGATGACAATGGTTTATTCCGTCACCCGAATTACGAAGCTATGCGCGATATTACCGAAGAAGATCCTACAGACGTAGAAGCACGTAATGCAGAATTAAACTACGTAAAACTGGACGGGAATGTTGGTTGTATGGTAAACGGTGCGGGCTTGGCTATGGCTACCATGGACATTATCAAAATTAGCGGAGGTGAACCTGCTAACTTTTTAGATGTAGGAGGAACTGCCAATGCAGAACGCGTTGAAAAAGCCTTCCGGATTATTTTAAAAGATAAAAATGTAAAAGCGATCCTGGTAAATATTTTTGGTGGAATTGTGCGTTGCGACCGTGTGGCACAAGGAATTGTAGACGCATATAAGAACATGGGAACAATCAATGTGCCTATAATTGTTCGTTTACAAGGAACAAATGCTGAGCTTGCTAAAAAATTAATTGACGAGTCGGGCTTAAAAGTATATTCGGCTATCGAGTTCCATGAGGCAGCTGATCTTGTAAATAAATTATTAAAAGCTAACTAAAAACTATATCTTTAAAAAATGAATAAATCAACACTATTATTTTTGTCTGCGATCACCGCCTTCTCACTGAGCAGTTGTGGCGGTGGAGAAAAAACTGAGGATACTGATTCAGTTGATTCTACAAAAACAGAAGAGCCTAAAACAGGGCCGGTTTCTGAGACTTTTTTTCAGGTCCCTTCCCCGGGAGAAATGTTGACCTTCATCAAAATGGTGGGTGGTAAAAATAACAAAAACATTAGCTTCCTTAACCCTCCTTCTAACGAAAAAAATTATTCAGATGCTAAATTAAAAGCTTTAAATTTTGGTATTTATAGCTGTGACCTGAGCTACTGCAGTATTTTTGAAATCGGATCAGAATCACTTAAATATTTTAAAACGGTAAAAGTAATGGGCGACCAGATCGGGGTTTCCACTGCTATTAAACCTGAGGTTTTAAAACGCTTGGAAACAAATATCAGCTCACCTGATTCTCTGGCGGTAATCACAGATGACGTGTATTTTTCATCTTTTGCCGCTCTTGAAGACAGTAAACAAGGTCCTACATTGGCTTTGGTAGTTGCAGGTGGTTGGTTGGAAAGTATTTATATTGCCATTAACCTTGCGAAGTATGAAGCAAATAGCCCAGTTATTGAGCGTTTAGCCGATCAAAAGTATACACTTGAAAACCTGATCGAGTTTTTGAAAAAACACGAATCGGATCCAAGTGTAGCGGCCGTTAAAGTTGATTTTGAAGCTTTATTGGCAGAGTTTAATAAGATGGGAGAGCAGGATGCCAAGCCTTTAAAAGTTCAGGATTCCAAAGCTGCAACCTTATCTGGTGGCAAACAACTGGTAATAACTGAAGAGGTGTATAACGCTATTATCACTAAAATTAAAGGAATACGTAATTCATATACTTTAACTAAATAATTTTTAAGATCATGAAATACTTTTTATCACTAATTATATTTGCGGCATTAAGCACAACGGCGTATTCACAAACGAGTGTGTGCGGTCAGTTTCATAGAAAATACTGCGTATTTGAAGATGCAAAAGGAGCTGCCTGGCAATACAATGCACAGAGTAAAAGCGGTTTGTTTAATCAGGGTATGGTTTCCAAATTGCGCTGTGTTATTTACAAAGGAATGGATTACCGTATCTCGGTTTGCTGCGAAACTATTTTGGGCGAAAAAGTGAACTACAAAATTTTTGACGCGCGTACCAATGAAATGCTTTTCGACAATAAGGCAGCAGAGGATACACAAACCTTCGAGTTTCAGAGTGTAAGTACCCGTCAGTTGGTTATTGAAGTAGTAGTGCCACAAGGTGCAACCGAAAAAGACAAACATAAGTCAACCGATGCAGCCTGTGTAGGCCTTTTAATCGAGCACAAAATGACTGACAAACAAGGTTTTTAATCAACATTTCAAAATACTATTTAAAAAAACCCAACCGGAGTAGAGGTTGGGTTTTTTATTTAATTTACTTTAAATTTACAGGAGATGTCGGTACACAAGGAAATAAAAAAAGTAACCACGCATGTGTTACTTGAGATGAAAAGACGCGGTGAAAAAATCGCTATGCTTACAGCTTACGATTTTACCATGGCCAGAATTATTGACAGCGCCGGAATTGATGTGATTTTGGTAGGAGATAGCGCCAGTAATGTGATGGCCGGCCATGAAACCACTTTGCCCATCACCCTCGATCAGATGATCTATCACGCCAGCAGTGTGGTGAGAGCGATAGACAGGGCCTTAGTGATTGTAGATTTGCCTTTTGGTTCCTATCAGGCTAATTCGAAGGAAGCCCTTATGTCCGCCATCCGCATCATGAAAGAAAGCGGTGCACATGGAGTGAAGCTAGAGGGTGGTCGTGAATTGAAAGAGAGTATAGAACGAATTCTCACCGCAGGAATACCTGTGATGGGACATCTGGGGTTAACTCCTCAAAGCATTTATAAATTTGGAACCTACACAGTTAGAGCCAAAGAAGAAGACGAGGCCGAGCGTTTGATAGAAGATGCACGACTTTTGGAACAATACGGGTGTTTTGCTTTGGTTTTAGAAAAAATACCAGCCGCCTTGGCGACAAAGGTAGCGCAGAGTATTTCCATACCTGTTATTGGAATTGGTGCAGGCGGAGGTGTTGACGGACAAGTGTTAGTGACTCACGACATGCTCGGCATGAATCATGAGTTTAGTCCGAGGTTTTTGCGCCGTTATTTAAACCTTTACGATAGTATGGGAAATGCCTTTAAACAATACATTACAGATGTGAAAAGCCGCGATTTTCCTAGTGATAAGGAACAGTATTGACTTTACATTTAGTTTTGGGTAAGGATCAAATAAAAAAAGGTGACTCATAGAGCCACCTTTTTATTTTCATATCAAGCGGTGTTATTTTATTTTCACTTTTTCAACCTGCAGAACTTCCTTTGTAGCTTCGTTATATGCAAATACCACAAGATACATTCTTGAATCGTCTGTACAAACCTGATCAGTGTAAAAACACTTGGTGATGCTATTACAGTTTTTAATAACTGTAGCCGTATCATTTACGGCAATTGGGCCTGCTTTAACA
>CAZMHW010000150.1:4146-7944 GCA_964566105.1 uncultured Akkermansia sp. | reverse complement strand
GGATTAAAAAATAAATTCCGGCAAACACTCAGTTTGGATTAATCACTCCAGGTCGGATTGTCAGAGAAAATTTGACTATCCAGGCAATTGTGGTTTAAAACACTTTCTGTATATTTACAATTAAGTTATGCAAAAAATCATTGACCCCGTAAGCAAAGAAGCCTTGTTAGATGAACTAACCAGGGAACGTTATGTTCGAAAGGCCAATAATGGAAATAACGAAATTTACATTGTTACCCATCATAATGCACCCAATGTAATGCGTGAAATTGGCAGGTTGCGTGAGGTAACTTTTCGTCATGCCGGTGGAGGAACAGGTAAGGAAATCGACATAGATGAATTTGATACCAGTAAACATCCGTATCAGCAATTGCTGGTGTGGAGTCCGGAGGATAAGGAAATTGTGGGTGCCTACCGCTTTATTCTGTGTAAGGACGCCGAATTTATAAACGGAAAAGTAAATCTCGCTACAACAGAGTTATTTGAATTCAGTGAAAAATTCTATAAAGAGTATTTGAACGAAACCATTGAGCTGGGCCGTTCGTTTATTCAGCCTTTATTTCAACCTGGTGAAAACCGCAGAAAAGGATTATTCAGCCTGGACAACCTCTGGGACGGATTAGGTGCTATAGTGATAGACAACCCCTCACAAAAACACTTCTACGGAAAGGTAACCATGTATACTGATTTTAATGTAACCGCCAGGGATTATATTCTGGAGTTCATGAAATATTATTTTCCGGATAAAGATAAATTGGTTTGGCCGATACACAGTATTCAAAAACAAACCAATACGGATGAGTTTGTGAATGCCCTGAGTGGACTTGATTACAAAGAGGGTCACGCCTTACTGCATAAACACGTAAAAGCCTTGGGGGAAAATATTCCACCTTTGATGAATGCGTATATGAATTTGAGTCCTACGATGAAAAGTTTTGGTACTGCCGTAAACCCAACCTTTGGTGGCGTGGAAGAGACAGGTATTTTAGTGACTATTAAAGATGTGTACGATAGTAAAAAAGAGAGACATTTTAATTCGTATTTGTTAGAAAAGGGAATGCAAAAAGTCTAAATGGAAATCAAGAAAGCAGTTTTCAAACAAAGTGCTTCCAGTATTTTTGGTTGCCCGAAACCAACACTCCAGGAGTACGCGTTTATAGGAAGAAGTAATGTAGGGAAGTCCTCCTTGATAAACATGTTGTGTAACAACAACAAGTTGGCGAAGATTTCCGCAACACCGGGTAAAACCCAATTGATTAACCATTTTTTAATTAATGACAGTTGGTACCTCGTGGATTTGCCTGGTTACGGCTTTGCCAAGACCAGCAAAGACAAAAGCTCTAAATTCGAAACCATTATTTACGATTATTGTAAAAAAAGAGAGAGTCTTGTTTGTTTGTTTATTCTGGTTGATAGCCGTTTGCCGCTTCAGAAAATAGACCATGAATTTATGAGCTGGTGTGGGGAGCATGAAATTCCTTTTTCTATTATTTATACGAAAGCCGATAAAAACTCCAAAAGTGAGTTGGCGCGTAATATTAAGAATATTGAAAAGGAACTCTTAACCGAATGGGAAGAAATGCCCAATACCTTTATTACTTCCTCCGAGAAAAAAACGGGGAAGGAAGATGTTTTGGAATTCATTGGATTTCAGATCAAAGAAAACCGGCCGCAGCGTGATATCAAGCATGTGGCGGCGGACGAAGAAGAATAAGTTAGCTGACGCTGATTTCACAGGTTGCGCGTACAGAACAATCGTATTAAGATTAAATCACAAACATTAAATTTCGCTGATCTGTGAAATCAGTGAGATCTGTGTAAACTTAGATTAGAAAATGGCTAGTGACTGGGAGATCCTCCAACAAAAATTAAAAGAACGTTTTGAAAGCGAAATGGATTATGATTCCATTTTGTTTTTGATTGGTTTGCAGGAATTAGGTAAACCTTTTAAGAAATATAAAAAAGACCAAAAATTAGAAGTCATGCATGTGGCCATTTGTACTTTATTGGAACCCTATGGATTTTACCAATATGTGGGGAAAGATGAAGAAGGCTGGCCACATTGGAACTTAAAAGAAAATTTACCTTTTTTGGATGCCAAACAGCAGAATAAACTCATCATTGATTCCATTATCGATTATTTTAAGCGGGAAGAATTTATCTAGACGCATTCCCTAATTCAAAAACGCCTTCTTGCGTTCGCAGAAATTGCTGAAATCCTTCTCATTTCAGTTAAAATCACTTTGCCCGAAATCCCGCCAAAATTGTTAACTAAATTGTTAATATCCCGGCCTTATTTTGGCCTTTTTTGCCTTGACTTTTTTTGAGGTTAAAATTCCATTTTTCCTTTTGTTGATGCGCTTTTTGAGCCTGGAAGGCTTTTGCCTTTTTTGTTAAAATGAGCACTTATGAACAAAGTTCATAAGCCCGGATTTTTCAACATAGTGGTAAAAAATGGGTTAAAGTGGTAAAAAGTGGTAAAAATATGTTTATTTTTGCTAAAACCTTATAAATCAAGTAATGACAGGTCTGATTGGAGAATACGATTGTAAAGTGGACGCTAAGGGGCGCTTCATGTTTCCTGTCGACCTCCGGAAACAGCTGGAAGCCTTATTTGAAAAAGGTTTTGTAATCAACCGGAATCTGCATCAAAAATGTTTGGTTTTATATCCGATCAGCGAATGGGAAAAACTGAACAAAAAACTGAGCAAGCTCAACCGACTGATAAAAGCAAACGATGTGTTTGTAAGAAAATTTACCGGTGGAGCTACAAATGTAGAAGCAGATAATTCAGGTCGTTTATTATTACCAAAATCATTAAGTGATTAAGCATCTATTTCGTCTGACCTAAAAGTTTTGGGTAGTAATAATGTAATAGAGTTGTGGGATAAAAAATTATACGAAGAATTCCTAAGCCAGGATCTGGATATTGAAAAATTAGCAGAAGATGTTTTAGGGAATTTGAATTTTAACGATGCGGGAGATGAATAATTCTTCGTATCACACCTCCGTTCTTTTACAAGCTTGTATTGATCAACTTAACATTAAACCCGATGGGGTTTATGTGGATCTCACTTTTGGTGGGGGCGGGCATTCCGCTCACATTCTCAGGAGTCTTGGACCAAAAGGAAAATTGTTCGCTTTTGACCAGGATGCAGATGCACATAAGAACGCACTCAAAGATCCGCGTTTCACCTTGATTCCACAAAACTTCAGGTATTTGAAAAATTACCTGCGTTTATATGGAGTTACCAAAGTAGACGGGATTCTGGGCGATCTTGGGGTTTCTTCTCATCAATTTGACGAAGCCTCGCGTGGTTTTTCCATTCGTTTTGATGCGGAGTTGGACATGCGCATGAATCAACAGAATGAACTCACTGCGAAAAGAATCGTGAATGAGTACGATTCGAAGCAGCTCATAAAAATGTTTAAGGAGTACGCGGAGATTCACAATGCGGCAAAACTGGCAGGAGAAATTTTAGCAGTCAGAACCGAGAAAGAGATTTCAACCACGAACGATCTTAAAGAGGCCATTAAATCCTGCACTCCAAAATTCGAAGAGCATAAATTCCTGGCAAAGGTTTTTCAGGCGCTGAGAATTGAAGTGAATCAGGAGATGGAAGCTCTGAAGGAATGTCTCACACAGTGTGTAGAGATTCTGGAAAGTGGAGGAAGACTGGTCGTGATTTCTTACCACAGTTTAGAAGACCGCCTGGTGAAGAACATTATTAAAGCCGGAAATGTAGAAGGAATAGAAGAGAAAGATATTATTTACGGAACAGGTAAAAAGATTTTTAA